>JANYJT010000160.1 GCA_025358395.1 Bacteroidia bacterium | reverse complement strand
GGAGACCTTTCTCCCATGTGTTTTTGGCAACCGTCCAGACAGTTCCTCTTGATCCAAAGTATCCTCTGGTCAGTGAGAGCACCTTCTTACGGCGGGCCCTCGAGGCGACGTGATTGACTGATCTTGGCATTTTTACAAATTTTAGGACAATGGCGATCCTGATATTTCAGGATACTTGTGGGCACATTCCCCGGTTAAAGAATATGAATTGATATCAAGGAACTTGTTAACGCATTGCGAGCAGCCTTTTTACATGGGCTACGTCGGTATCTGCTACCATGCCCCAATGGGTCAGGTTGCGTTTGCGTTTGGTGCTTTTCTTGGTCAGAATATGACTCTTGTAAGCGTGTTTCCTTTTGATGCTTCCACTTCCGGTCAGCTTGAAGCGTTTTTTTGCGCCGGAATTCGTTTTCATTTTAGGCATCTCTGTCTAATTGTTTTAAAAATTACTTTTTCTTTTTGGGCGAAATAAATATGGTCATTCTCTTTCCTTCCAGTTTCGGGAGCTGTTCAACTTTTCCGAAATCTTCCAGTGCGTTGGCAAAGCGGAGCAATAATATCTCGCCTTGCTCATTATAAAGTATCGAACGTCCTTTGAAAAATACGTAAGCTTTCACTTTTGCACCGTCCTGAAGGAACTTTTCGGCATGTTTTAATTTAAAATTGTAATCGTGCTCGTCTGTATTCGGACCGAACCTGATCTCTTTGACGATGATCTTGACGGCCTTTGCCTTCAGTTCTTTCTGCTTCTTTTTCTGAGCATAGACAAACTTCTGGTAATCAACGATTCTACAAACCGGAGGTTCTGCATTGGGCGAAATCTCTACCAAATCGAGCTCCATTTCATCGGCCTTCCGAAGAGCATCCTGAATTTTGTAAATACCCTGTGGATCAACATTGTCACCAACCAGCCTTACTTCCGGTACCCGAACCTGGTGATTGATCCGAAACAATGATTTCTCTTCTTCTTTTGGAGCTCTTGGCCCCTTGGTCCTGATAACTGCTATGGCTTTATCCTCCTATTTTAAGTTAATACAGACTAATTGTATAATTCCGCGAGTATGGATCTGACCTCTTTTTGGATCATCTCCTTAAACTCAATCAATGACGCTGTACCCTGATCGCCTTCGCCCTGACGACGAACGGCTACTGTTTCAGTTTCGTTCTCTTTTTCGCCGACGATGAGCAGATAAGGAATACGTTTCATCTCGTTGTCACGGATTTTCCTGCCAATCTTTTCGTTACGGTCGTCAACGACGGTGCGAATATCGGAATTATTTAGATAATCTGAAACTTTTTGCGCATAATCGTTGTACTTTTCGCTGATAGGGAGAACGACAACCTGGTCGGGAGTGAGCCAGATCGGAAATTTTCCCGCCGTGTGTTCGATCAGCACGGCGCAGAAGCGTTCCATTGATCCGAAAGGTGCGCGGTGAATCATGACAGGACGGTGACGCTTGTCGTCGGCTCCGATGTACTCCAGATCAAAACGTTCGGGCAGGTTGTAATCCACCTGGATGGTTCCCAGCTGCCAGCTTCTGCCAATGGCATCCTTTACCATGAAGTCCAACTTTGGACCATAGAATGCGGCTTCGCCCAGTTCAGTAACGGTGTTCAATCCTTTCTCAGCACAAGCCTCGATGATGGCACTTTCCGCCTTTTCCCAGTTTTCGTCCGATCCAATGTATTTTTCCTTATTGGAAGGATCACGCAAGGAAATCTGTGCGGTATAATTCTCAAAATTCAATGCCTTGAAGATGATGAAGATAATATCTATCACCTTCAAAAATTCCTCTTTCAGCTGATCCGGTCTGCAAAAGATGTGCGCGTCATCCTGTGTAAATCCGCGAACGCGGGTCAGACCATGGAGTTCGCCGCTCTGTTCGTATCGGTAGACGGTTCCGAATTCAGCAAGCCTAACCGGAAGGTCTTTGTATGATCTGGGTTTGAAACGGAAAATTTCGCAGTGATGCGGGCAGTTCATCGGTTTCAGCAGGTATTCTTCCCCTTCGGTCGGAGTCTTGATCATCTGAAATGAATCCTTGCCATATTTCTCGTAGTGGCCCGATTTTTTGTAGAGTTTCACATCGCCGATGTGGGGAGTGATTACCTGATCATAGCCGAATTTCTTTTGAACTGTTTTGAGAAATTTTTCAAGCTGCTCACGAAGCATGGCACCCTTGGGCAGCCACATCGGGAGCCCCTGACCAACTTCCTGAGAGATCATGAACAGCTCCATCTCCTTGCCAATCTTGCGGTGGTCGCGTTTTTTGGCCTCTTCCATCAAAACAATATACTCATCGAGCAGCTTTTGTTTTGGAAAAGTGATCCCATAAACACGGGTCAGCATCTTGTTCTTCTCACTTCCACGCCAGTAAGCGCCCGCAATACTTGTCAGCTTCAATGCCTTGATGTATCCGGTATTTGGAAGGTGTGGTCCGCGGCAAAGATCCGTAAAGTTACCTTGCTGGTATAAGGTGATGGTTCCGTCAGTGAGTTCCGAAATCAACTCTTGTTTGTACGGATCGCCCTTCGCTGCGAATAACTTCAGTGCATCCTCTTTGGAAATTTCAGATCTGATGATGTCGGATTTGGTACGCGCCAGCTCCATCATTTTTTTCTCGATTTCTGTGAGGTCTTTCTCTGTTAATGTCTGACCTTCAGGCAGATCTATGTCGTAGTAAAAGCCATTGTCGATGGATGGTCCGATGCCGAATTTGGTACCCGGAAGGTATGCTTCGATGGCTTCGGCCATGATGTGGGCAGAGGAGTGCCAGAACGTATCGCGGCCCTCTTTGTCATCCCAGGTATGCAGTTTGATGGATGCATCCGCGTTGATAGGACGCATCAGGTCACGAACTTCGCCGTTGACAGTAATTGAAAGTACCTCTTTGGCCAGATTTCTGCTGATCGCTTCGGCAATCTCCAATCCGTTGACTCCGGCATCAAACTCTCTGACAGAGTTATCGGGCAGTGTTATCTTAATCATCGTCATTTTTTTATGAAGGTGCAAAATTAGCGAACTTCCGTCGTTTCGTCAAATCTATTTCGATCTTTGTGATGGAAAGATTTTATGATGGGCCGTTTTTTTGCTCATTACCATGAATTCACTCCGTTCCGGAGGGAATATTTTCTATTTTTGGGGGGTGAGATGAAAATTGGTGCGGATGTAGCAGGTTGCTTCGCTGTTCCTCTTAGTGATTTGTGCGATTTGAGCAGTTTGCTTCGCTGCGCTCGCAATGACGGTGCGTTTAATGAACATTTGTTGGCTGATGTGACCATCGCGTACAATAGGTACTGAATAGATCACTGTTATTGCAAGGAGGCACGACGAAGCAGCCCGTTGCATTCTCGCTAATGTTCATAAATGTAGCTCACTAATAATCAATAATGCACCGTCATTGCGAGGAGGCACGACGAAGCAAACTGCCTGATTACATGAATATAAATTATTAATAATCAATTATATGCTAAAAAGATACACTTTTTTCTTGCACTTTTTACTGGCAGCTTTTAGCCTGAATGCCCAACAGCTAACACTTGATGATGTCGTTATTAAAAGGACATACAGTCAGAAATCGGTCATTGGTCTGGCTTCCACAAATGATGGTCTGAACTACACCGCCCTCGAAAACATGGGAAAAGAGATTGTCAAATACAGTTTTAAGACTGGAGAAAAGGTGGCATTGGTACTCGACATTGCAGCACTAAAAAATGACTCTTTGAAATCGATTTCAGATTACCAGTTTAGCAGTGACGAAAGCAAAGTGCTGCTCATGACCGACCGTGTGCCCATCTACAGAAGGTCATTTACGGCAAACTATTTCGTTTACAACTTCGTGACAAAGCAACTTTCGAGGCTTTCAAACGGAGGCGAGCAACAGTTGGCAACCTTTTCCCCGGATGGGGAGCGGATCGCGTTTGTTCGAAAAAACAACATTTTTGTAAAGAGCCTCCGTTTTGGAACAGAGCGTCAAATCACAAACGACGGCGAGTTCAACAAAATTATCAACGGTGCGCCCGACTGGGTCTACGAGGAGGAGTTTGAGTTTAACAGGGGATTTGAGTGGTCGCCCGACAGCAAACAGCTGGCCTTTATGAAATTCAACGAAGAGCAGGTTCCGATTTACCATATGCCGATGTACAAAGGCCTTGCACCCGAGCACAAAGAGAACAAAATCTATCCGGGTGAGTACAGCTTTAAATATCCCAAGGCAGGAGAGAAAAACTCGATTGTTCAGATTTGGGTTTATGATATCAAAAGCGGACATACTATTCAAATGGATACAGGCAAAGAAACGGATAACTATCTGCCAAAAATTGCCTGGACTTTCAATGGATCAGATTTGGGCCTATTTCGTATGAACAGGCTACAAAACAAACTGGAACTGCTGTTTGCCAATCCAAACACCGGCGACAGTCGTCTGATTTACACTGAGAAAAACAGCCGGTACATCGAAACAGATTTTCTGGACAATTTCACCTTTCTGGAGGACAACAAAAGCTTCGTGGTTCTCAGTGAACAGAATGGATACAAACATCTTTATCTCTATGATTTAAACGGCGTGAAGGTTAAACAACTTACGGAAGGGAGTTTTGATGTGATCAAATTCTACGGATTCGATCAGGTAAAGAAAATCTTCTATTATCAGGCAGCTGCCGTGGTTCCCATGCAGAAAGAGGTCTATGGCATCTCGCTCGACAAGAAGAAAAAGATCCAATTGACAACTCTGGCCGGGACCAACAATGCCGATTTCAGCAAAGGGTTCAAATACTATGTCAACACTTTCAGCAATGTTTCTACACCCAATCTGGTGACGTTGCACGATATTTCAGGGAATGAGATCAGGGTACTCGAGGACAATGCCGTATTAATTGCGAAATTGTCTAAAATGAGGCTTCCCCGGAAGGATTTTTTCAAATTCACCACCTCTGAAGGCATAGAGCTGAATGGCTGGATGATCAAACCTGTGCCGTTCGATCCGGCCACTAAATATCCTGTCTTGATGACGCAGTACAGCGGACCAAACTCACAACAGGTGCTGGATGTTTTCTCGGTTAGCTGGGATACCTACATCGCTCAGCAGGGTTATCTGATGGTTTGTGTTGACCCGCGGGGAACAGGCGCGAGAGGGGAGGAGTTCCGCAAATGTACTTATGGCCAACTGGGAAATCTGGAATCAAATGATCAGGTAGAGGCAGCCAAATATCTATCCAAACAAAGTTATGTGGATGCAGGTAAAATCGGGATATGGGGATGGAGTTATGGTGGTTTTATCTCTTCAATGACACTTTGCAAAGGCGGTGATCTGATCCGTGCAGCCATCGCGGTAGCGCCGGTAATCAGCCATTATTTTTATGATACGGTTTATACGGAACGATATATGGGTCTGCCTGGCCAGAATCCGGATGGGTATAATAAAAATTCGCCAATTGCTTTGGCTTCAGGTATTAAAGGGAAGCTTTTGCTGGTAGCCGGTACGGCGGATGATAATGTCCATTACCAGAATACGATAGAATTTGCTGAAGCGATGGTGCAGGCAGGTGTGCAGTTCAGGATGATGTCGTATAACAACCGCAACCACGGTATACGAGGCGGAAATACTACCAGGCACCTCTATACAATGTTTGATGAATTTCTGAAAGAAAACTTGAAATGAGACATGGGATATAAGACATGAGACCTAAGTGCACTTGAATTTTTATTCTTTGTGTTGGTTAAGATTTTTTTAAATTCTTATGTCTTAAGTCTCATGTCTTATATCTTTTTTAAATGAAAAGTATATATTTGCACCTCCATTCACGCCCAGATGGTGAAATTGGTAGACACGCTAGTTTCAGGGACTAGTGAGCGCAAGCTTGTGCAAGTTCGAGTCTTGTTCTGGGCACATGAATAAAAATACCCGCTGATTTTCAGCGGGTATTTTTATTTATGTGCCCGGAAATTATTATTTAACCAACAGTACTTCGCGAATGGCTTTCTCTACTGTCTCTTTGGGAACCAAACCTACGGAAGATTGGGGCTGTCCTTTTACCGGAATGAAAAGCAACGTCGGCAGATTTTGGATCCCCATACTTTGAGCAAGCTGAGATTCCTGATCAGTATCGACTTTGTAAACGATGATTTTTCCGTTGTATTTTTTTGCCAGCTCTTCAATGATGGGTGACAGCTGCCGGCAAGGACCGCACCATGTAGCATAAAAGTCAATGATTACAGGCAGATTGCCTTCGAATTTCCAACTTTTATTGATTTCGTAATTGAAGACTTTCTGCTTAAAGACAATATTTGTCATGGGAATTACAGAACCGGGATCGGTTATTACACTTGTTTTGACAGGATTCCCCGCATAACAGTTACTCAAAAATATGGTCAGAGCTAAGGAAAGAGTAAGAATGGATTTTTTCATATCGAATAATTTTAATTTTTCTGCCTTTATTTAACATTTACCCCTGCTGCATGGGCTGCTTACAGAAAACCATCCGATAAATGCGCCCATCAGGGAACTTTTGTAGGGGTTGCTGGTAATTGCGCATGTTCCGGAAGAACAGCCAATATAAAAATAATAAAGGAATCCTGCTAATCCACCTATTGATATGGCGAGAAATGGTTTCCAAAAATACCATGATGTAATGAATTCCCTGGTTGTTTTTGGTTTCGGATTGGCGCTGCAGCTATTTTCCATTAGTTGTCTTTGAATTTATGCAGCAAAGATAAGAAACAAAAATAAATAAATCGCTATAATATCACTTAAATCGTATTGATATCACTAATATTTTAATGCATGATCTTTACCCGCTCAGGATTGGGAGTCTTAATTGCTTCCATGCTCATACTTTACCGATTTGTACATACAGTTTTTCTTTTGTTCCATGGCAACAATACAGTATTCTTTTTCTTATTACTATTTTTAGCAAATAAAAATATCCTGTAATGAACAAATTTAGCTGGACGAAGATTTTATTAATCCTGGTTGTTGCGATATTACTTGCAGCCTGCGGATCATCTTCTAAAACCTTGAAAGAAGGATCCTGGAGAGGTGTTTTCACCCTGTCAGACCATGAAATTCCATTTCTTTTCGAAGTTACCGGTCAATCACTTGAAACGACAACTGTCTTTCTGGTAAATGGGACCGACAAATTTCCGCTTAAAACCGTTTCCTATCGAAATGATTCGGTCTTTATTCCGATAGATCTGTATGATGCGGTTTTAAAGGCAAAGATAGGAGAGGATCAACTTTCGGGAAGGTTCGTTAAGCTTGCAAGCGATAAGGCAGATGGTGGAATACCATTCACAGCCGGTTATGGCAATGCCCCGAGATTTCCGGAGAGCTCTGAAAAACCGGCAATCTCCATGAACGGAACTTGGGATATTGCGATAGGAAGTGGAGAAAATGCTGATAAAACTGTGGGCAATTTTGAGCAGAAGGGGGCTATTCTCAACGGCTCCATCCTGACAACCACCGGCGATTACCGCTTTCTGGAAGGCGCAGTTCAGGGAAAAGAGTTTCAACTGTCCGCTTTTGGCGGTTCAACCCCATATTTGGTAAAAGGCGAATTCACTTCCGACAGTACTTTTAAAGGCGAGTTCGTCACGCCAAGAAAAGCGACTGAGATAACAGGCAAACGTAATAAAGGGGCTGCATTGCCTGATGCCTACACAGTTACTTATCTCAAAGAGGGGTACACTACAATCGATTTTACTTTCCCCAACCTGGAAGGAGAGCAAGTGGCTCTCAGCGATTCAAAATACAAAGGGAAAGTAGTGGTGGTCACAATATTGGGTAGCTGGTGTCCCAATTGTCTGGATGAGAATGCCTTTCTTGCAGGCTGGTACAAGGAAAACAAGCAACGTGGAGTAGAAATCATCGGGCTGGGATTCGAACGTAAAAATGAATTTGAGTCGGCCAAAAAATCGCTGACCAGTCTGAAAAGACGTCTGGATATTCAATACGAAATCTTGTTTGCCGGTCAGGCCGGTACGGCCAATGCTTCCAAGGCATTGCCTGCCTTAAATGGCATTGCGTCATTCCCAACCACCATCTTTATTGATAAAAAGGGCAATGTCCGCAAGGTCCATTCGGGCTTTAATGGTCCGGCAACAGGAAAATTCTATGAAGAGTTCAAGAAAGAATTTAATGAATTAATAGATCAGCTTCTTGCGGAGAAGTAAAGGTTCAAGGCAAATGGTTAACCATTAACCATTAACCATTTGCCTTATTTCTTCAACTGAAAGTCCGGATGTCCGCATTGCCACATGGCAAAAGCGAATTGATCTGCAAAGTTGGCAAAGGTGACCGATTTGTCTTCGGTAAAATGGCCGTTGTCATAATTTACTTTCATGATAACGGGCTTCCCTGATGTGGTCGAATTTTGCAGGGCTGCCGCGAATTTTCCGGGTTCCCATGCGATTACCCTTGGATCATTCCATCCACCAATACAGATAACTGCAGGATATTTCGTTCCTTTTACCACATGTGCTACTCCATCCATTTCATAAAGCGCTACACATTCAACGCTGTCTTTTACTGTACCAAATTCCGGAATATTTGCCGGTCCGTTCGGAGCAGTTTCCATCCGTAGGGCATTGGCACATCCAACGTTACATATCGCAGCCGCATAAAGATCCGGTCTTTCCGTAATGGCCCTGCTGATCAATATACCGCCGGCGCTTGTACCTGTCCCTGCCAGTCTGCTGGCTGAAGTATACCCTTTTTTGATCAGGTATTCGGCACAACTGTTGAAGTCTTTCCATGTATTGGGTTTGGTGGTTTTATATCCGGCTTTATACCAGTTTTCACCCTTTTCGCTTCCTCCACGTACATGAGGAATTGCCAAAACAACTCCTTTAACAGCGAGCGAATTTTCCATGTAGTTAAAACCGGGTGTCATGCTCATGCCGTAGGCACCGTAACTATCCATTAAACAAACATTTTTGCCATTTAAAACAGTTCCCTCCCGATAAATAATGGATAATGGAATCATAGTCCCATCGTGCCCTTTTACCTCTATTTCCTCAACCACTAATTCCTTGTAAGCCGGAGGATAGACTGGCGGTTTGTTAAAACTGCCTGGGGTTAACTCATCCGTTTCAGTATTTAAATTGTACTCAGTGTATGGTTTATTCCAGGAAGTAACACCAGCAAAGCATTTGTTGGTGGTATTGTCAAGGCAAAAGAGGTAAGCTGAACCTGAATACGGCAACTTTATTTCAGAGGTCCTCTTTGTATTTAAATTGTACTTAAAGAGGTGGTTGTTGATGCCATCGCTGTAGGTTAACAACAAATAATCCTTACAATGCGTAATGGATTCAAGTGTCTGGTCCTTTTTTTCCGGAGCAATGACCTCGGCTTTTGCCCAGTCAGGATTTAGCAGTGTCGTGTGCACCAATTGATAGTTCTTGGCATTTTTATGGGTGATGGCATAGACATCATTTTTTATTATTTCCCTTCCACGGACCAGCATATCCTCAGGTCTGCACAATACCTTCCAAGCAATTTTTCCTGAATTAAACTGCGAAACAGGTGCATAATAAGTGAACATTTCTTGTCTGACATTGGATAGATCTGCAAAGACATAATCTCGGGAATCTTTGCTCAGACTTGCGAACGGCAAATCATTGGCTTGTATGTCTAATTTTGGATAGCTTTCATTGCTGAAGAAATCGACATCATTTTTGACATCTTCACCCAATTTGTGCAATTTTGTTTTTGTGTTGAGTTCAAACTCCGGACTTGTATTATCTCCTGTTTTTTGAGAGAAATAAGTAAAAGCTTTGTTGTCAAATGTCCAACTGATAGGACCAAACCAACTGGGATAGATCGTTTCAGGCAAAAAAATCCCGGTATCAATATCCAACACTTTAATGGTTGAAATTTCTGCTCCGGCTTCAGAATATCCGATAATAATTTTCTTTCCATCATAACTAGGCAATGTACTTTGGATGGAGAGTTTCTTCCCCTGAATAAAAGTCTCAGGATCGAAAAGAAGCTGCTCTTTCCCATCGTAGCCTTCACGGTAGTAAAGTTTACTGACATTTTCTCCCGGCATGGTTTTCCGGTAAAAAATTCTTCCACCTTCATAGATCCTTCCGCTGATACGCGGCGGTTGCAGCTTATCCAGCATTTTCCATTCAGCGACAAGCTCATCTCTTCCGGCTATTTTATTCAGGATGGAATTGCTCATGTCTGCTTGTTGTTTAAACCAGTTTACTACTTCAGGATCTTTAAAATTTTCCAGCCAGCGGTATGGGTCTTTGTAGGTGATGCCAAAATAGGTATCACTCTCCTCAACCGTTTTAGTAACCGGATATCTGAACTGTGCGAAGGTATTGCCAAAACAAAACAGGGCAAAAATGAATGTAAATAGTTTTTTCATAGTAGCATGAATTTGATTTGTCAATTTATACGAACAATTTAATAAAGAGATACGGTTTGTTTGAACTCTTACCATGAAAGTACTTTTGACAATTACTCCAACATGACTGTACTGTAAAAAGCCAGGTATTTTAATTCGATAAAAAATGAGATTTTTACCTGAATTTAATCACTTTTTAAGCTTGCTTAATACAACTTTTGCCTGTGCATCTGCAGGATCCAACTCACTTATTTTGGTGAAGCACTCAATGGTTTTTAAACGCATAGTGCCGGCCAACCTTTTGTCTGATTTGTAATGTCTTTCATAGGCGAGGTAATAATATGATCCCAAATATTTGTAGCACTCGACAATTGATTTTCGATTTTTCGCCGAGTCTGCCCTCTCTAGAATTAGTAATGCATTTTGGTACTGTTCCCTGGCTTCGATAGTCAGAGCCTCAGGATCTAGAATAGAGTGAATTCTACCTCTCCAAATATAGCTTCCGGCATAATCAGGATTGAGTTTAGATACCTTGGTCAAGGCACTGTCGGCGCTTAAATAGAGGGAGATAATGGCGTTTCTTATCGATAAACTATCCGGAAAAGGAGTCAAGTAGTTCTTTTGCTGAAACATTAGTGAATCGAATCTGGCTCTCATGCTTTCGCCTTCAAAATAATATTCTTTCCCGATTGCAAAGTTTGTCACAAGCTTATCAGCACCCAATTCAATCATTTTTTTGTAGCAGGATACAGCTTCAAGGTGTAACCTGTTTTTAGCCGCGAGTTTAGCAAGTTCTTCATAGTTATCCATTTTGGCCGGTTCCAGAGCAATGGCTTTCTTATAACTACTGATTGCTTCCATCTCAAGACCGGTTTTTTGCAAAAGTTTGGCATAATAGCTGTAGTCTGATGAGATAACCTTCCGGGGATTATGCAGCTTAAAGAATTGTTTCATATATTCGACACCCTTTGCATATTCGCCGGTTTCAAACGCGATGTATCCTCTGATCCGCAGCAGAACAGATTCAGTGCCGCTGACAGATTGAAGTTGATCCAGCTGAGTCTCTGCCTCCTTGTACTTCTTGTTGAAAAATAGCGTTATGGCAAACCGTTCTCTGTCTTCCAGTGTCTCCTCTGCCCTTTCTGCATAGGTTCGATAGGCGTTCTCGGCCTCAGCGTACTTTGCTGTGGAATAATACAGGTCCCCTAATCTTTTGAATATCAGAATTTGTTCAGGATTAATAGACAATGATTTATTGTAGTCATCCAGTGCCTGATGGTAAGAACGAGCCTGGAAAAGGATTGTTCCCTTGTTACAGTAAGCTACCGCTGATTTCGGGTCGAAAAAGATGGCCCTGTCATAAGCGTTTGCAGCCGCTCCGTAGTTTTTCTTGATGGTCTCCAGATTGCCCATGATCAGGTGAAGACCTGCATGCTTTTGGTAGAGATCGAGACCTTGTTTCAAATAAACCAATGCAGCTACTGTATCCTGTTTGTTATTACCTAAGCAGCTTTCGGCGATGGCGCGATAGACTTCAGGATTGGTTTTATCGGCCCTTCTTGCCCGTTCGTAATAGGACGATTCTCCATCGCGATCGTTGGCAAGCAAGGCTAGCTGACCCAATCCAATCAAAGCAAAAGAATTGTCAGGATCCATTGAGAGAACTTTCCGGAACAGCGTTTTTGCACTGTCGTTCGAATTTAATGCAAGATAGCTCTTACCCAGACCCAGCAAAGCTGAAATATCTTCGGGATGCAATTTTACCTGTGCCAGAAAAATGGTCTTTGCCTTGTTTGGCTGAAGTTCATCAAGGTATTGCTGCCCTGACAAACTTGTTTCTTGTGCCTGGCCGGTTAAAATCGATGTTCCTAAAACAAAAATTAACAAGATACAGTTCTTCATACCATGCATTTTCGAAGTCATTTTGATTTTATAGGTCTGGTCTCACATTGACAACTCTGGTGGGAGCCACTGCAGGAACGATGCCTGATTTTAAAATGATTCGCTGACCTTTGTCACTCGCTACAAAGGAAACAAATCCGGTTGAAAGGCCACTCATAGGCTCAGCATTTATCATGTAGACAGACCTGGAGAGCGGATACATATTGTCCAGCAGGTAAGCTTGATACGGTTTGTAGCTGTTTTGCAGCGTCGCTACATCTGCCTCACTTACCGATAAAACCTTGATTTTTTTTTGAAAGGACAAATGGAGAGAATCATTTCTGTTACTGATCCAACTTGTCCCAATAAATCCTATCACATCGGGATAGGTGGCAACATAATCAATGACTTCACGGTTGAATGACAGGGCTGAGGCATTTGCTTTTGAAAATACGCCACGACAAACGGAGTCAACAAGATAATTGACAATCCCGGATTTTTCACTGTCAAAGAGAATCCTGATTGGTTTATCCGGACAAGCCGGATCCAGTTGGCTCCATTTGGAGATATTCCCTGAAAGAATTTCCCTGATTTGTCTCATCGAAATCAGCGAGTCTTTGCAGGAGGGATGAACGATCAGGGCAATGGCATCTGTGGCAATTTTCAGCTGTTTCGGAAATAATTTGCGGTCGTTAAGAATGTTGATTTCGTCTGTTCTCAGCAAGCGAGAGGCAACAATCATTTGCACGCTGTCTTTTAATAAATGATTAAAAACCTCATTTTCAGGCAAATAACGTGCCTTAATCTCAGAATAGCCGTAGATTCCATGAAAAAGTTCTATTTCGGCCTCTATGACGGGGCGGAAGGTTTCATCGACAGCAATGGCCGTTTTTCCTGAGATAGTGGTATTCCGGTATGGGTCACCTTTAAAGAACCGACATCCGGATACCCCAACCAGCAAAATCATAACAAAGAAATAGCGTCGCATCTGGAAATCCAATTATCGCGCAAAGCTTACAAACATGCGCAATGATTAATAATGTAGTTTTCAGCGCAGCTTTGCGCGACAAAAGCGTCAATTTAATACAAACCGGATTGGCATCGTGAAGCTGACCAGAACGGTTTGACCTCTCTGCTTACCCGGAGTCCAGGCCGGCATCTTAGCCAGAACACGGATGGATTCCTCATCACAACCGAATCCAATGCCTTTAATTACTTTAATATTGGTGATTTTCCCTTCCCTGTCTACCACGAAATTCATGATAACAGTACCCTGAATATTGTTCTCCTGAGCGGAAGGAGGATAATGAAGGTTAAACTTGATAAACCGCATCATCTCCTTATCACCTCCCGGGAACTGAGGCATCTGATCGACCGAAACGAGCGGAACATCAGATTCTTCGGTAATTTTATTGTTTTCGGTAGCTGCAATGGGAGCGGCAATATCATCCGTACCCTTATCGAAATTGACAGTTCCAATGGCGGTTTTCTCTTCCAGTAACTCTTTCTGAGTTAAGGGTTGTTCTTCAACGATCTGCTCATCAGGTTTGACAACAGGAGTCACAAATTTCACACTGTTTCTCAATGGTGCCGGTGGGGGAGGTACCTCTTTCAAAATATTTTCATCTATCGGTTTATCCAGCCTGATATCGGTCAGGATTCTGACAGAGGTGTCTTTCGCTACTTTTTTGGGAAAGATCTGCTTGATCAATAAAGGTGTCGAAACAATTAAAATGAACAGCAATCCGGCTATCAACAAGGCCTTGAAAAGTCTTTTGGATGAATTAGTCCTTAATTCATATCCTCCGTAACCACGGTACTTTGGGTCAAATACCAGATCACACCACTCACGCGAAAACAATTCATTATTTGAGGCCATTGCTATTCTTTGTTGCAACAGTTGTTTTTTCTATCAAGTCAAGATCAAATGGCGCGATATCATCAATAGCATAACGGTCTATGCTGCAAATTGCCATCTCGTCAAGGGCATCAATCAGGTTACGGTAGACAGATTCATTCGTAGCCTTGATCAGGACAATGGGCGCGTTTTTATCTTTCTTAATGGCCGTAAGCCTCTTTTCAAATTCTTCATCCGAAAACTTTCTTTTCTCTTTTTCTACCTTCAATTCCCTGATCTTAGTCATTACCTCATAATTTCTCTTCAGCAGAAACTGACGCAATCCTGTGGTAGAAAAGTTCGTTTTAACGAGGACCGGATCGATATCATTTTCCCGGGTACCTTCATAATAATAGACGGTATTCGCTTTGTCCAGCAAAATGGTGATAGCTCTGGAAGCTTTGATGGTGGTTTGCTGCTCTTCAGGGTTTTTCTCTTTCGAAGGTAAAGCAATTTCCATCGTCTGAGGTTTGTTGAGTGTTGTTGCCAGCATGAAAAAGGTTATCAGCAAAAAGCCTAAATCTACCATTGGGGTAAAATCTACCCGAGTGGAGCGTTTTTTGGTTCTTCGCCTTTTTGGTCCCTTCCTGTGATGCTGTGCTGTTTCGGCCATCAAATACTATTGTTTTAATTCAAGATCTGCAGCGGTTTCCAGGGTAGTAATCAGGTTGTATCTGTTTTCATTCAGTCCCTGAAGCGTACCCAATAATTTTTTTATGATCGGATAAGGCGTTGACTGATCAGCCTTGATAGCTATCCGTAATTCCTTATTGATGCCTCGGGCTGTGCTTACCCAATTTCTTAATTGATTGTCAAGTGAGTCGCATGGGATTCCGGGAGCATAAGCACTTGCATCCCGCTCCTCCGGTTTCAGGGAAAGAAAGGATTTCATCTGACTGATTGGCAATCCAAAACTATTGATCAGGCTGAACTCTTTCAGTTCGGACTGGCTAAATGTGATGTTGTAAGTTGTTCCAATTTTATCCAGCAAAGCAGTACGGTTATCCTGTCCGTCGATGCCAAAAAAGACTTTTCCGCGGGCGTCCACCAGAATCAGCATAATATTTCGTTCAGGAATTTTCATCTCTGAAATTGAGGAGGGAGTAGTAACAGAAGTAGCCTCTTTTTTGGTAAAATTGGAAGTCAGCATGAAGAAAGTGAGCAGCAAAAATGCCACGTCGCACATAGCTGTCATGTCAACAACCGTACTCTTTCTTGGTATTTTTACTTTAGGCATTTTATCTGATTACCAATTTTTCAGTGTTTTGCGGCAAAAGTCTGCGCAATACTGTATCCTGCTTCATCGATGGCATAGGTCAGCTTGTCAATCCGGGTTGTAAAATAACCGTAGGCAACCATCGCGATGGCAGCAGATCCGATTCCA
>JANYJT010000279.1 GCA_025358395.1 Bacteroidia bacterium | reverse complement strand
TTTCATTGGCAGCATTTCTAATTTCTTCAAAAAGGTGTTCATCTTCAAGTGACATCATTTGTTGATCCAGTTCAAGTATAGCGGACTCATCTGTAAACAGATCATGAATAACTTCTTTGGAAATAACGGAGTGATTTTTGAGGTGAAGTTTTTGAAGATAATTTCCTACTTCCTCGCTCTCACTATCCAAATTCAGATTGACAGGATTGAATAACTCTTCCGCTAAGCCAAAATAGGTGTCAGTGTCAATTGGGCTTTTGTTTTCAGAAGTAATTCCGGGTTCTTTATTCATGGTTATTAACTGACTTCTTAATGATATGATTTCCTTCTCATTCAGGGCTTCTTCTATCTCAATATAAAGCGAAATATCCTCAGCTAGCGTTTGTTTGTCAATCAGTACTGCTGAAAACTTTACTGATCGCACACCTCTTGTGTGGCCTTCTAGAAACCCTCCACTGATTGCTTCCTGATTATTAGAAACCATTGGTTTAAACTATTAACAAATTCTTTATATATCCATAGGACACATCAATATGCTATCATGTAGCATCATTGCGATATATCGATACAATAAGCAAAAATAATTTTGCCAGACCGAAAAATAAATAACTAAAATCTTTGGGAACTAATCGTTGATAATAATTGGGGTAGGAATACCATAACCGCCTTTTACTGATGCTAATTCTTCGACTGAAAGTACTACAACTGTTGTGAAATTAAAATTTTTCATGGTAAAATGTTTTAATAAGTTAATGAATCTTTATTGTTCCTTGCAACTTTTAATACCATGAACGCGATAAAGGTTACCCCTGTTTAACAAAAAAAAAATAAAAAAAATTGATTCTTACATATGATGTTGATTATATGCGATTTAAAAAATATATTTTTTATTACTGGCAATCGTTATTTAATTTAATTTTCAGGACTATAATTGCAATATTCCCTTATGAAGTCTATTCCCTTAATTGAAAACTTTTGCTGGAAGATTGGAATCATCATTTTTTTTATGGTTTCAACTTCATTATTGTTTGCGCAACAAAGTACTCAAGACAAAGAAAAGGAGATTCAAAATCTGGCTTTCGAGGCTTATAAAAAGGGTTCTTATGATTCTGCAATGAATCTTTACGAAATGATCTTTCAAATAAGAAAAGAAAAATATGGTGAAAAATCAGTCTTAACTGCCAATGTTCTTAGAAACATGGGAACAATTAAAAGTCAATTAGGAGTATATGATGATGCGATAACACTTTACGAAAAGGCTCTTTCAATTTATCTTGGTTTGGGAAATACAGAGTTACAACGATTGGCAATAGTCTATCAAAACCTGGGAATCTGTTACAATGCAAAAGGTGACATTGAAAAGGCGAGATCCTTTTATGAAAATGCAGACAGAATTTTCAGGAAGCTTGAATTAGCTGATCAGGAAGTTTATGAGATATTACTGATGAACCTAACCTTGTTCTATCTGGATAATAAAAATATTCCTGAAGCCGAAAAATTCAACAATAGGTCATTTGAAATAAATAGGAGAAGCCCTCTAAATTTCAAAAAATGGACTTCCAGTGGATTAATATGCTTCCAAAAGAAACAATATCCTGAAAGTATATTATTGTTTAATAAGGCCATAAAGGTTGGAGAGAAAGATCTCGGAGTAAATTTTGCCGACAAAGGATTGATTTACATGAATCTAGGTATGGTGTACCTTGAAATGGAAGACTTTGACCATTCCATTGCCAATTACCAATCTGCAAAAGTACTCATAGAAAAAAGCATGGGTAAGCAAGGAGTTTCTTATTCTTCATGTTTAAAGGACATTGGATTAAATTTTCTTAGGAAGAAAGAGAGTGAGAGCAATTTGGACATATTCCTGTCGCAACGCAAAAAAAACCTGAAAATCTCATTGGAATATTTTCAAAAAGCGATCATTGCCATCACCCCCGGATTTAATTCTGAAGCCAACAACACGAATCCTATCCCGGAAAATGTTATTGATAAAACCAGGTTTTTAGACATTGTGAACAATAAGGCAGAAGCATTCTATTCAATTTCACAAATTGAAGAAAAACTTGGAAACAAAGAAGCAAGCATAGAGCAATTAAAATTTGCATTAGACTGTTACGATCTCTCCATTAAAACGATTCATTTGATAAGAAGCGGTTTCCAAAATCAGGAAAGCAGGTTGTTCCTTTCTGAAAACGAGCATCCAGTTTATGCTGAAGCCATAAAAGTTGCAGTAAGATTGTATGAAACAACAGATGACCGAAAATACTTTGAAAAAGGGTTTGAAATATCTGAACGAAGCAGATCCGCAGACTTTCAAACAATGTTAAGAGAAGTAATGGCAAAGAAAATATCAGGGCTTCCTGATTCCTTGCTGCAAAAGGAAACCAATCTAAAAGGAGAGATTGCCGCTTATGAAAATTTCATTTTCAATGAGAAGAGTGCGGCTACCCCTGACCAAGAAAAAATTAATCAGTGGAAAGATAAAGTGTTTTCACTTTCTCAGAGTTATCAGCAGATGATTAGCCTTGTTGAAAAAGAATATCCGCATTATTATCAATACAAGTACGCGGATCCGGTTGTCTCTGTTCAGAAGATACAGGAGTCGCTGGAACGAAGAGAGGCTTTTATTGAATATTTCATCCATGAGGGAGTAAAAAGCAGCGAAGGTGAGTTGTATACATTTGTCATTACAAATCAGTCATTTAAAATCATTCGCAAACCACTCAAGGCGGAATTTGATGCAAGTATCAATCAATTCTTGAAATTCATAAGTAATGGCAATGTACTACAAACCAGAAAGAAGGACTTTATTGACTATACAAAAAATGCCACTGAACTTTATAAACTGCTCATCGAGCCGGTTATTCCTTCCATTCAAGATTATCGACTGGTCATTGTTCCCGATGAGAAACTTGCGTATCTTCCTTTTGACGCTTTTCTTTCAACCGCTGCGGATACCAGCAAAATGGATTTCAGAAATCTCGATTACCTTGTTTACCATCACGCCATTTCGTACACTTATTCCGCCACTCTTCTCTATTATTATTTTCAGAATAATTTCAAATACGGCAACAGAGTAGGAGCTTTTGCACCGGACTATACTGATGAACCGTCTACAAATAAATCATCAGTAGAACATTTCCTTCCTTTGCCTGGAGCAGAGGCAGAGGTAACAGGAATCACAGGGTTGATTTCCGGCGAACAATATCTGAAAGGACAGGCTACCAAACAAAACTTTCTTCAAAATTATGAAAAATACGACATTCTTCATATGGCCATGCACACCATCCTGAATGACTCAATGCCACTCTATTCGAAAATGGTGTTCTCGGCCGACCCAACCGGGAAGGACGAACGTGCGTTAAATACTTATGAGATATACAATTTGAAGCTAAAATCAGATATGGTAGTATTAAGTGGATGCAACACCGGATCGGGGAAACTTCAAAAAGGTGAAGGTGTCATGAGCCTTGCCCGTGGATTCCTGTATGCAGGATGCCCCAGCATTATTATGACATTGTGGAATGTGGAGGATATTTCAAGTAAGTCAGTGATGATTGAGTTTTACAGAAACATTAAAAATGGTTTTCCGAAGGATGAATCCTTGAGAAAAGCCAAGATTTCTTATATTTCCGGCGCAGATCCATTGAAAGCTCATCCTCATTTCTGGCTCGGATATGTGTCAATTGGAAAACAGACCCCGCTTTTCAAAACAAAAATTGGTTATTTTGTTAGCTTGATAATTTTTGTATTTTTAGCAATCGTTTTGGAGAAATGGTATTTCAAGCGAAAAAAAAGAGTTAGCCGATTAAAATGATTAACTATAGCAACGAAGAGCTTCTCAATGGCATATTGCGTAACGACAACGTGATACTTCAGCATATATATAAAAATTTCTACTACAAGGTAAACCTGTATATTAAAAAGAATAGTGGGAATGATGAGGATGCCAACGATGTATTTCAAGAGGCCATCATTGTTGTTTACCGGAAATTAAAAGCCAACGATTTGATTATCAGCTGTGCCTTTGAAACTTATCTCTATTCGGTGTGTAAATTCCTTTGGCTGAAGCAACTTACTCGTTTGAAATCGGAAAAAGAGATGATGGTTGATTCTACTATTTTCGAGTCTGAATTCGATCATGATTTTTCTGAATTGGTTGAAAAAAATGAAAGGTTTAAACTCTACCAAAAACATTTTCAATTGCTTGGTAGTGACTGTCAAAAATTACTACAACTTTTTTTCGACAAAGTCCCTTTAAAACAGATTGCTCAAATCATGGGCTTCAGTGGAGAGAAATATGTAAAGAAGCGGAAATTTAAGTGTAAAGAGTACTTGGTAACCAGCATCAAGCAAGATGTCACTTTTAAAAGAATAGGTCAATAATTCTCATAGCTTATTCCGCGTAATCCGCTTTCGCTTGGTCCTTATTTCCCTTCTTGAAAATTACCGTCTGCTTATGAGTTCCTCTGAATAGCTCAAAACTTCTAAAGCTACATGGCAGAGCCCCATTGAACAACTCTATTTTTTTAGATGGCTTTAGCCCTATGCTTTTAAATCCCTCTTCAGCACTCGAGATCACCCAAGCCGTATAGCCTGAATATTTATGTTTCAATACATCTCCAATAGATTTATATAGGCTAGCAATAGATCGGATTTGCAATCTTTCCCCGTATGGAGGATTGGTTACAATGATTCCATTTTCAAAGGGTGGACTTAACTCCAGAAAATCCTTTGAATCGATCTCTATCACTTTGGAAAGTCCGGCATTCTTAATGTTGGCGCGTGCATTGGCACAACTCTGCGTTGAGATATCTGAGCCAAAGATTCTTACAGATGTTTCCTTTTCATAATCAGCATTGTAAATCTCCGAGAAAAGATGCTCATCAAAGTCCAGCCATTTTTCAAATCCAAAAGATTTACGGTAAATTCCTGCCGGAATACCTTTAGCTATCATGGCAGCTTCGATTAGAATTGTTCCTGACCCGCACATTGGGTCCAAAAAATTGGATTCCCCGGTCCAGCCCGATAACATGATCATTCCTGCTGCCAGTACCTCATTGACTGGTGCCTCCCCCTGAACTACCCTGTATCCCCTTTTATGCAATGAATCTCCTGAACTATCCAGCGAAATTTCACAGTAGTCGCCCATTAGGTAGACATGAAAACGGATATCCGGATCTTCTTGATTTACTGACGGTCGCTTCCCAAATTTCTCTCTGAAACTATCTGCAACTGCATCTTTGACTTTCAGTGAGGCGTACATGGAATTAACGAAAAGCTCCGACTGTACAGTGCTGTCAATTGAAAAACTCATTCCCAAGGTTAAGTATTCAGACCAAGTAATATTTTTTGCATGCAAATAAAGATCTTCCTTTTTGGTCACCCGGAACTGTGCAACTGGCTTGAGTACTTTTAAGGCAGTCCGCAACAAGAAATTGGCTTTGTACAACATTGATTTATCGCCGATAAAAGAGACTGCCCTCCGCTCGATGCTGATTGAATCTGCACCAATTGCACGAAGCTCCATAGCGAGGACGGGTTCAAGACCAGCAAAAGTTTTTACAACCAGTTTAAATTTCTTCACTTTATTGATATCTAAATAATGTTTTGTAACGTAGTGACCTACTCTATAAATGGCAGCATTATTCTTTGAAAACAATCATATGCCGCCACCAAAAATAAATTCAGAAGATTTAGCTTTGTTTTGGACGATCCGGGAATAAGGTGGCAAATCATTTGTAATCCATATATTCCCACCGATCACGGAATCGTGCCCGATTGTTATTCGGCCAAGGATGGTTGCATTAGAATAAACTACTACATTATCTTCAACAATGGGGTGTCTTGGAATTCCTTTAACCGGATTTCCGGATTCGTCCAGTGAGAAACTTTTGGCGCCAAGAGTAACTCCCTGATAAATTTTGACATTAGAACCAATAATTGAAGTTGATCCAATCACTATTCCTGTTCCGTGATCTATGGCAAAATAGGGTCCAATAGTGGCTTCCGGATGAATATCAATTCCAGTTTCTGAGTGCGCCATTTCTGATATTATCCTGGGTATCAATGGAATGCCGAATTTAAATAAAGTATGGGCTATCCGATAACTTGAGATGGCCCTGATAGCCGGATAACAAAAGATCACTTCGCTGATACTTGTGGCGGCCGGATCACCCAAATAAGCCGCTTCAACGTCATTGATTAGTACACGTCTCAGTTCAGGAAGCGCAGCTATGAAATCGGCTGCACAGCTATCGGACTCAGCCTTCCTGCTTTCCAGATCAGAATTAAATTCTTTGTCGCAAACAAAACACAGTCCGGCCAACAGCTGTTCCGACAGCAGGTGGAATACTTCATCAACAAGCACACCCATGTGGTAATGAAAGGAGGTTGGATGAAAATTAATCGACCCAAAATAACCCGGAAAGATAATTTGCCTGACCTTATCTACAAAGATTTTTAATTTCTCGGTAGAAGGCATTGGTTCTCCTGCCCGCTGCGCATGCGCAACTTCACCAACAGAAGAGATATCCGTTAATTTATGAACGGCATCACCGATCGATTCTCTAATTTTACTCTCTGTATGCTCTTTCATCTTTTCCGTTATTAACGTGAATCAGGAGAAAAGGTTTTATCCAATCTGGTGTGCCTTAATTAATCTTAAGGCATTAAGTACCCGAATCTCCCCATTTCCCTCGACTACCTCATATGAAAACCCATAGTGCTCAATTTCTTTACAATATCTTTCAAAAAGCTTTTGCCTCATCTCTCCTCCATTCTCCCTGACTGGATCCGGTATCCATGGAATGTCGGGAGCACAAACCAGAAATAGATCAATATCCGACGAAGCGATGTAATTTTCCAACCATTCAGGTGCTCTGTTGAAGACCACCTCAAACCATACTTTTGTAATGATCAACCAGGTATCCATTATCAAAATTGAATTGTGATCCAATGCCATCACACTCATTTCTTGATTGATCTGATGTTTGGCAATTGTTTCCAAATCAGAGAATGTATAAGGTTTATGGAGACCTTCTATATAATATCGGGCGAATTCAGGGATTAAAGTTGCCTTTAACTCAAGTGCCAGTTCCTTTGATAGGGTTGTTTTACCGGTTGACTCAGGTCCTGAAATTACTATTTTCTTCATGCTAATTCAGATTCCAGGTTTTTTCTTTCAATTTCTCTCTTCCATTCAAAGTAACCATAAATGGCCAAAATTGTGTACACCGAGAAAAGCAAGGTCGTAGGGTATAAATTTTTTACAATAAATAATCCAATTGAAATTGCATCCACAAAAACCCAAACCATCCAATGCTCAAGTTTTTTTCGCGCCAGCATCCAGGTGGCTAAGATACTCAAAGAGGTCGTAATTGCATCCCAATAGGGCACTTGTGAATCCGTAAACCGAATTAAAACAAAGGCAATTGCAACAAAAAGGAGCAAAAACATGATCGACAATATGAGCCAGAGTGTTCTGCTTGTTATGGTGACCTTTAATGAATTTCCGGAAGCACTACCATGATACCAGCTCCACCACCCATAGATGCTGATGGCAGCATAGTAAAACTGGAGCGCCATGTCGGCATATATTTTAGACGAAAAGAATACGAATATGTAAAAAATCGCATTAAGCAATCCCACTGGCCATGTCAGTGGATGTTGACGGATAGAAAATCCGAGATACAAAAAACCGGATAATGTTCCGCATACCTCAACGTAATGATCAAAAATCCACTGGAAAACTGACATTTTGAAGACTTTTCACAAAATTGCGATCATTATCTGTTTAGGTAACGTGCATAAGATGGAGGGTCAGCAAGCAGTTCCATGGTCTTTTTTATTTCTGCGTCATCCTCAACCATGATCCTGAAATAAGTACCCGGATCGTACAAGTCACGCGCAATCAAAGCCTTAATTTGTCTGAAAATGAGATTTTGCATAAGTTTTACGCTCTCCTCATCTCGTTTCACACCCGATTTTTCACCGAGAACCATCAAATCATTGAGCATTGAGGGAGAAACAACAAAATTGGTTCGGAATTTCTGAAAATCAGGATACTTACGCAACAGCTGATTACGGTTCTGATCAATGTAACTGACAACGTACGGAAAGAAAATATTCTTTCGGATAAGTGTATTGAAATAGGTGTAATGAACAGATGTATCAAGAGGAACAAAAATATCCGGAACGATACCTCCTCCACTAAACACCTTTCTTTTTGTTACCAATGTTTTGGTCATCAGAGAATCGGCATGAGAGATGCTATCTTTGTTGAACAACTCTCCCCGCTCAAATCTTTTAACGTAATCGTTTCGATAGTTCTCAGGATTGTCTTTGTAAGGTTTCTGTATGTTACGGCCGGCAGGAGTATAATAGTGAGCTGTAGTTAAGCGGATCATAGATCCATCATTCAGAGCAAAAGGCTGTTGCACCAATCCCTTTCCAAAAGACCTTCTACCAATTATTACACCACGATCCCAATCCTGAATTGCTCCGGATACAATTTCGGAGGCAGAGGCCGTTCCTTCATCAATTATAATTACCAGATTTCCCTTTAAGAAATCACCATTTACGGTAGACATATAGTCTTTCCTCGGACTATGACTTCCTTCGGTATAGACAATCAATTTATTTGCTTCCAGAAATTGATTCGCCAAATCGTAAGCTGCACCGAGATATCCGCCTCCATTTCCCCTTAAATCGAGAACGAGATTTTTAATTTTTCCTTCCTTTTCAAGTTTCTTCATTGCCGAAGTATATTCTTCAATGGTTGTGGCTGAAAACCTGTTTAGCTTTATAAATGCCGTTTCTTTATTGAGTAAAAAGGCAGCATCCAAACTGTAAATTGGAATTTTGTCCCTGACGATTGTAAAGTCAAGTGGAGCAGCTTCCCCTTTTCTGCTAATTTTAAGATTTACTGTAGTTCCCTTGTTACCCCTTAAAAGTCCAAAAACATCCTGATTTTTAAGGCCAATGGAGGTAATATTTTTGGCATTAACCTTAATAATGCGATCTCCCGGTCGTAAGCCTACCTTTTCGGATGGTCCTCCCGGGATAGTCGTCATCACAATAAGAGTGTCCTTGATGATACTAAATGAGATGCCAATGCCCTCGAAATTTCCTTCCAACGGTTGATTCATCTCTTCTACTTCACTTTTGGTCATATAAACTGAATGGGGATCCAGTCGCCCCAGCAAATCAACAATGGCATTCTCTGTCAGCTTATTTGCATTCGTTGTATCAACATAGAACGCATCAACTAATCTCAATACCCGGCCAAATTTAAGTGCTTGACTTTGAATATCCTGAGCAGAAGTGGCTATTGAAAAAAAGATGAAAATCAAGGTGGTTAGTGCACCTGCAGGGGTGTAAAAATAACTGTTCTTCACACTAAAAATTAAATTAATTACATATTAAAATCATTGCCATTTTAAGGCATAAATGTGTAAACAAAGATAACAAGTTATCCCCACATCTACTTTTTATGGCTGAAAAGTAACAATAAGTTCTTAAAAACAAAAAAGCCTGTAATTCGCTACGAACTACAGGCCAAATAATTTATCAATAGGTTTACACAGAAAGAGCGAATTTGCCGCTTACTGCAACTTTATATTCTTCCAAAAGGGCAGAAAACAGATCTTTAACAGAGATGATCCGATCTGTTTTCCACACATTGCTACCGGCAAAAGCATATCCATTTCTAAAATTACCTCTCAACGCTGAAGCCAGAGAAGCCATGATGCAATAGGGTGCTGTTGTAATATCACAAGTCTTTACGCAATTGACAGGGCAAACAGTCGGGCGTCTTTTTCCACTGTCTACATCATCCAAAAAGGAACAGCTTATTGCCCTTCCAGGCATCCCCACCGGACTCTTGATGATCCTTACATCTTCCTCCTTTGCATGAATATAGGCTTGCTTAAATCCTTCAGAAGCATCACATTCAGTAGTCGTTACAAAGCGTGTACCCATTTGAACACCTGCGGCACCTTTTTGCAATATCATGGCAATGTCTTCCCCGGTATAGATTCCCCCCGCTGCAATAACGGGAATGCTCTTTCCATATTTCTCGTCAAACTCTTTTGCAACTATCACCACTTCTTCAATTAAGTTTTCAAGAGAATAATTTTCATCGAAAATCTGATCAATCTTAAAGCCAAGGTGACCACCTGCTTTGGGACCTTCCACAACTATGGCATCCGGAAGGTATCCATAATTGGTATACCATTTGTTACAGATAAGGGTTGCTGCCCTGGCCGATGAAACAATGGGAACCAATTTGGTTTCAGAATCAGGAGTTAAAAACTTTGGGAGATCCAGGGGTAACCCGGCCCCGGAGAAGATAATATTTACTTTTTCCTTTATAGAAGTGACCACCAAATCAGCATAATTTGAAAGTGCTACCATGATGTTTACACCAATAATGCCCTGTGATTTTTCGCGGGTCTTTCGAATCTCTGTTGTCAGTCCATGAATACAATTCTTCAGGTAATCGGAAGAATAATCCTTGTATAGGAATCCAATTCCTGCAGGAGAAATAACTCCTACTCCACCCTCATTGGCAACAGCTGCTGCCAATCCGGACAGTGAAACGCCAACACCCATTCCACCTTGAATAATAGGAAGTTTAATTTTCAACCCCCCAATGTTTAATATTTTCATGCC
>JANYJT010000238.1 GCA_025358395.1 Bacteroidia bacterium | reverse complement strand
CTTATGGACCTTTCACCTACCAGGGAGTAATTCTGACGCCGGTTGTGGGCTGGACAACCCATCATTCTATTGTAGAATTCAAGGGAATCTGGTACCTGTTTTACCACGACAGTGTTCCATCCGGCGGTAAAACCTGGTTGCGCAGCATGAAAATGGTCGAACTCGTTTACGACAAATATGGTAAAATACAAATGATTGAAGGAGGAGGTGAATGATGATTCAAACTAATTATTTCAGCAAAAAAAGCATGATCACTATTTTGCTTTTGTGTGCATGTCCTATTGTTTTCTGCCATTGGGCAGCTGCTCAAAACACAATTAAACCACCCCCTTCGGGTTTTGATGTCGTTCAAACTGATGTACCACAAGGAAAGATTGATACGGTCACTTACCAGTCAAATACTGTTGGGACCAGCCGGAAAGCCATCATCTATACACCTCCCGGTTACTCGAAAGAGAGAAAATATCCGGTTTTGTACCTGTTGCATGGCATTGGAGGCGATGAAAAGGAATGGCTGAAGGGCGGCCGGCCACAGGTAATACTCGATAATTTGTATGCCTTAAATAAGGTAGCGCCAATGATCATTGTCATGCCCAATGGCCGGGCCATGAAAGACGACAGGGCCATTGGCAACATAATGGCGCCTGACAAAGTACAGGCTTTTGCTGCTTTCGAACAGGACCTGCTTAATGACCTGATCCCGTTCATCGAAGTCTCCTATCCTGTGATCAGTGACAGGGAGCATCGGGCAATTGCCGGACTCTCCATGGGTGGAGGGCAGGCGCTGAATTTTGGTTTGGGCAATCTCGATAAATTTGCCTGGGTTGGTGGTTTTTCTTCTGCTCCAAATACAAAAAAACCGGTAGAGCTGGTTCCTGACCCGCTAAAAGCCAGGGAACAGTTGAAACTGCTTTGGATTTCCTGCGGAGAGAGTGACAGGCTTATAACATTCAGCACACGAACACACGATTACCTGAAAGCCAACAATGTTCCTCACATTTACTACATCGAACCCGGAGTCCACGATTTCAAGGTATGGAAAAACGGACTTTACCTGTTTTCAGAGATGCTGTTTAAACCATAGATAAGTCTGTATTTGAGCAATGAGTTAGTTATTAATCATACTAAAAACCGAATGATGAAAACAATTATTTCTATTTTGCTGGCGTCCATCATCTCTTTTGGAATGGCCTCCGCTCAATCGGCTGGTGCCATACGGCCAAGACAGGAATTGATACTTCCTGAAGGGTTCAAACCTTCATCCACGAATATTTTCCTGGCCCAGTATCCCGCAGTAAATACACAGACACGTCAGGCAATGTTTCGCGTGGTAGCTCCCACTGCACAGCGTGTGCAAGTCGACCTGGCAGGCAAAAAATACGATATGACAAAAGACACAGCCGGTGTTTGGATGTGTACCTCCGATCCTCAGGTCGTTGGTTTTCATTACTATGCAATACTGATAGATGGCGTAGCTGTGATGGATAGAAATACGGATGCCTTTTTCGGTAGCAACTGGAAATCGTCGGGCATTGAAATTCCGGAAGGACCCGAAGGGGATTATTACCGGTTTAATAAAAATATCGCTCACGGACAAATTCGTTCCATTTACTACTGGTCAGAAATGAATGGTCTGGAGCGTCATGTAAACGTCTATATTCCGGCTGAATACGAAAAGAATCTGACTAAAAAATATCCCGTTCTTTATTTGCTCCACGGTTGGGGCGAAGACGAAAACGGCTGGTCAAACCAGGGTCACATGTGCAACATAATGGACGGCTTAATTGCTTCCGGCAAGTCAGTTCCGATGATCGTAGTAATGGAAAGCGGAGACATCAAGACCAATTCTGATGTCCGCAAGGCATCAACCAGTGATGTAACACAGATCTATATAAATGATTTGATGCCTTTCATCGATAAGACATTCCGTACCAAGACCGACAGACAAAACCGAGCTATGGCCGGATTGTCCAGAGGTGGTATGCAGACCACTATGACCGTTTTTCCCAACATGGACAAGTTCGCCTGGATGGGCACTTTCAGTGGATTCTTCATGGGAATGAGGATGGGTGGAAACAATGGCAATGCGCAGCCAGATATGAAGAGTCTGGTCGAAACGTCCTTTAATGGTGTATTTAAGGATGCCACAGCATTCAACAAACAAATGAATTTACTTTTTATTAGTACCGGTACGGAAGAGCGAAGTCCTAAGGAAGCGGTTGAGGCCCTTAAAGCTCAAGGTATTAAGATTGTTTTCCACGAATCACAGGGGACGGCACATGAATGGCTTACATGGCGCAGAGCCCTCAACGATTTTGCTCCAAGATTATTCAAATAAAGTAATGACATTTCAGCCGGGAAAGGAAGTCACTGTTTTGATTGTCCTTTGAAACCCAATATATAACTGTTTGTTTAATGGATAAACGATTTTTTGTTTTTTTTGGCGGATTACTTTTTTGCAGTTGCACCCTGTTTGCGCAGTTAAATTCTGCCCGCAACCCAATCATTTTTGCGGATGTCCCCGATATGTCAATGATTCGGGTAGGAGAAAACTACTACATGTCAAGCACCACGATGCATTTGAGTCCGGGTGTTCCCATTATGAAGTCTAAAGATTTAGTGAACTGGCGTATCATCAACTATGCTTATGATACGCTTGCCAATGTTGATGCCATGAATCTTGTGGCTGGCAAAAGTACTTATGGCAGAGGATCCTGGGCCAGCTGCATCCGTTACCACAATGGGACATTCTATGTATCCACGTTTGCTCAGACTACTGGAAAAACATACATTTATTCGACAAAGGATATTGAAAAAGGTCCCTGGAAAGTGGTCTCTTTCAAGCCAGCATATCATGATAATAACCTATTTTTCGATGATGACGGTCGAATTTATATGATTTTTGGTGCAGGTAAACTTAGGATTCTTGAATTGAAAGAAGATCTCTCGGGAGTAAAACAGGGAACAGAACAAGTACTCATTGAAAATGCAAGCGCTCCGGCCGGAGATAACATTATGCTTGGAGCTGAAGGATCACAACTTTTTAAGGTGAATGGCAAATATTATCTTTTCAACATCACCTGGCCCAGAGGTGGTATGCGTACAGTTGTCGTTCACCGGTCGGATAAAATTACCGGACCATATGAAGGCAAGCTTGCTTTCCAGGATTTGGGAGTAGCTCAGGGAGGGATTGTCGATTCTCCCGATGGCAAATGGTATGCATATCTATTCCGCGATTTTGGATCTGTCGGCCGAATCCCATACCTCGTTCCGATGAAATGGAAAGAGGGTTGGCCTGTTATCGGCATCAATGGTAAATTACCTGAAAATCTTGATCTTCCTGCCAGTGAGGGATTAATTCCCGGAATAGTCTCAAGCGACGATTTTACGCGTCGTAAAAAGGATCCTGCCTTACCCCTGGTTTGGCAGTGGAATCACAATCCCGACAACAAACTTTGGTCCGTGACTCAGCGAAAAGGATTTCTGCGCCTTACAACCGGACGAATTGATTCCCTGTTTGTCCTGGCAAGAAACACCCTAACCCAGCGCACCTTCGGACCCGTCTCTTCCGCTTCTATTAAAATGGATGTTTCAAACATGAAAGAAGGTGATTTTGCAGGTCTGGCTTTGCTACAGAGTAAATTTGGACAGGTTGGCGTGAAATACAGCAACGGAACAAAAACCATTGTGATGATTAATGCCCAGACAAGCAGGCCTGTTGAAGTGGAAAAGGTTCCTCTGACGCAAAAAACCGTCTATCTGAAAGCCGAATGCGATTTCAGGGAAAAAACTGATACTGCGCATTTCTTCTATAGCTTTAAAGGAAAAACGTGGACAGCGATCGGTTCACAGTTAAAAATGGAATATTCTATGCCACATTTCATGGGTTACCGATTTGGCTTGTTCATCTATTCCACAAGAAATCAGGGTGGGTTTGCAGATTTCGATTATTTCCACATTAGCAATCTGATTTCAGGTAAAAATGAATAATTAAGAGTAATGAAAAAGATTTTTGAAGTTAACAACCCCGACAAGGAATTGAGTCCGTTCACCGGGATGTCGAAAAAACATTACATCGAACTGGCAAAGTATCTTTTGGAAAGGGCATTTACCCATGTCAAATCAATAGACACGCCAATCATATTTCCGAAAGTTGCCGGAAAGACCTACCCGCAATCCGGCGCTCCTGAATGGCGATTCCGCTCTGCCGAATTTGAAGCACTGGAGAGAACATTTACATTGGCAGGTCCTCTCATCCACATTGATCCTGAAACGAAGATCAACGATATCAATTTGCGGGATTATTACAGTCGACAATTTTACAAAACATTCACTCCCGGTAATGCCAATTCATTGCCATTGCCCGAAGAGCTTCCAGATTCTAATTACCAGTTCACTTGTGAGTTTGGCGGATTGTTTAAAACTTTACTGCTGTTACCCGATACGCTCTGGTCCCAATATTCGGAAAAACAAAAAGAGGAGATGGTTCCAACCATTTCGAAGTGGGCTCATCACAGAACCACCCAAAACAATTGGCGAATATTCAATATTTGTGCCCTTTCATTCTTAAAAAAGAACGGTTACCGGATTGACGATGACCTGTTGAAGAGCCATCTTTTATGGGTCGTCTCGTATCATTCAGGTGATGGCTGGTATCTTGAACAAACCTATAACTATTATTCAATTAGCCTTTTCATTGTTTACACCACCATTTGGAACCGGACATTTGGTGATGAATACTATCCTGAAATTGCAGAGATCATTGAGAAATCTGCCGTCAAATTAATGGAATCCGTTACCGGCTTTTTTGCCCGCGACGGATACATCAACATGTGGTCGAGAAGTATTTGCTACCGGACATGGGTCTCGGGAGCATTCCCTGTGGCTTTCATGCTGAAGGAGAAAACACAACTGGATGCCGGTTGGGCAAGACGACTTTGTTCCGGCTCACTGCTCCAATTTGTTACCAGGGAAGAGTTCTATTTCAATGATATTCCAAGTTTGGGATTCTATGGCCAAAAAGAATACATGATCCAGAATTACAGCTGTTCGGCCAGTCCGTTCCTGATGTTCCTCCCATTTATCTGTCTGGCCTTACCCGATGATTCCCCGTTCTGGACGACAAAGGAAAACGAAGGAATATGGCCGGAATTGGGAACAAATTCCATGAAAATTGTACTGGAAAATCCCGGACTGGTGCTCGTCAACCATGGGAAAACCGGTACCTCCGAGATTATTCCTGGAAAAGTATATTACGACGATCCGAATTATTCCAAATTGGTCTACAATACCCATTTCCCCTGGGAAGACCATAATCCGCAGGGCGGCACATCCATGGAATACAGTTTCCGCAGCCTGGATCCGCGGGACGTTAGAGGTGATGATGTTAATTTCTACCTGACCGGTCAATCAGTAACCAACAACTCTGACAAAAACAGCTTCTTTACCACTTCGCAAAGCATGCTATACAATGGTGTGCGGAAAAATGTCCTCTACCGGCAGGCCATCATGCGCAAACCTCCGAACAACGGAGTCGGGTACATCATTGATCTGGCTGAAATTACCATACCGGGTGGAGTAATCCGGGTTGACCGAACCCGTCTGGCTTTTGAACATGAACTAACTTTGGGTCATTTTGGCTTACCTCACATCAATGGACAAAATGCAGTCGTAAATCAATTTGAGGATGGAACTAAAAAGGTCATCACAGCTTCCATGCGAGGTAGAAGAGTTGCCTTGATAAGTTACCACGGATGGGACAACCTGCAGGCATTGGTTCATGAAAACCGAAATGCAGAAGCGGATGAGAGTACCGTCGTTTACGCCTCGAAAAAACGAATGGCCAAAAATCCGGCCATGGAATTAAATATCACGGTACTCCTGCACAAAACGGATGACAGTGAATGGACAAAAGAAGAATTATCCCCCATCATGGAACTGAATATTTTTGAGGTAACAGCCTCATCTTCAGCTTTGGGTGCAAAGCTTACATTACAAAACAATGAGGTATTTGAAATTGATTTTAAAGATATAGACGGCAAAAGATCCTGTTAAATTTTATACCATGAAGCAACTTTTTTTATTCCTTTTGATTTTGACTTTTGCGAAATCATTGTATTCCCAAAGTGCCCCTATTGATAGTACCAAATATTTGAAACCTGTGAAATTTAATACTCAGCAGGATCATGACAATATGAAGGAACAGCTGGGTATAAAATCTTTAAGACCGGGCCCAAGTGGCAATGAAAGTGCTGCCAACCATGCCAATTATGATGAATCAGTAGCCAATCCCTGTCCGCAATTGCCTGATATTCTCACCTTAAATAATGGGAAAAAAGTTACCTCACCCGATATTTGGTGGAAAAAGCGACGTCCGGAACTTATTGAAAGTCTTGAACAGGAAGTTTACGGACGATTACCGAAAAAAATCCCGGGAGTTACATGGACCGAAAAAATTACTGACAATGAAATGGTTGGCCGGATTCCTGTCATTGCAAAACAGATGGTCGGGCATGTTGACAACAGTGAATACCCGTTGATCGATGTAGATATCAAAATGGTGGTAGTCATACCGACCAGAGTGAAAGGACCTGTTCCGGTATTAATCATGTTTGGCTTTCCCTCCTTGCCTTCCCCGGCTCAACCCTCGCCTAATGACATGGAAAAGATCAACGCGGCTTTTAAGGAGATGATGATCAAAAGCAATCCGGAGATGAAGGCAATATTTGAAAAATATCCGGCCTATTCACCTATCACAAGGTTGGCAGGTCCCAATTTCTTTGCTCCGCCATCTACGGCTCCACCCACTTCAACGGAGCAGTTGCTGGCTGCTGGATGGGGATATGTTACACTTGATCCGTCTAGCATACAGGCAGATAATGGTGCCGGACTTACAAAAGGAATCATTGGCCTGGTAAACAAGGGTCAGCCTCGTAAACCGGATGATTGGGGCTCGCTGCGTGCATGGGCGTGGGGTGCTGCACGTGCATTGGATTATCTTGAAACAGATCCAAGGATCGATTCAAAGAAGGTAGGGATCGAAGGGGTATCCAGGTATGGAAAGGCTGCCTTGGTAACGCTTGCATTCGAGCCTCGGTTTGCTGTCGGATTAATTGGCTCATCCGGTAAGGGTGGAGCGACGTTGCATCGGCGCGTATTTGGCGAAGCAGTCGAGAGTCTTGCAGGCAGTGGTGAGTATCACTGGATGGCCGGCAATTATATTAAATATGCCGCGTCTGAATCAACATTTGGTAGTAAAACCGGCTGTGATTTACCTGTCGATTCACATGACCTGATCGCTCTTTGCGCGCCGCGCCTTACTTTTATTAGTTATGGCCAACCGGAAAAAGGTGATTCAAAATGGCTGGACCAAGGTGGAAGTTTTATGGCAACTGTTGCTGCAGGATCAGTATTTAAATTATTGGGTGTGAAGGATATTGGCGTTTCAAATGACTATTTAAATGAAATAATGCCGCCAGTGCTTACAGGCTTATTGGATGGTGAATTGGCATGGCGGCAGCATGATGGAGGACACACCGATGCTCCTAACTATCCATATTTTATTCCATGGGCAAGTAAAAAGCTGGGGTACAACTGAGTGTAATTTTTTTTAAATTCAGGCTCGTAATTTTTCGAACTAACAGCCTTGGTTTAAAACTTGCTTTCATGGCACATCATAATACTATTAAAGTCAACAGCTATACCAGCCTTCAGCAGAGGTTAAACAGATATCCTCAAGGTGCCCCGCCATCCGAATTACTGTTTCAAATTCTCAAAGTCCTGTTTTCAGAAAGAGAGGCAAAACTGGTTTCGCTGCTTCCAATCAAGCCTTTTACAGGCAAAAAAGCTGCCGAGATTTGGAAGATGACACCCGGCGATGCCCGTATCGTGCTTAATGATCTGGCCGACAGGGGAATAATACTGGATTACGAGTACAATGGAGAATCAACCTATACTCTACCACCACCAATGGCAGGGTTCTTTGAGTTCTCCCTAATGCGGTACCGAAACGATTTTGACCAAAAAGCCCTATCTGAACTATTCTATCAATACCTCAACGTGGAGGAAGATTTTATCAAAGATCTCTTCCTCACAGGGGAGACACAACTAGGTCGTGTTTTCGTAAACGAGGGTGTTCTTTCAAACAACAATTCCCTTCATGTTCTTGATTATGAAAGAGCATCCGAGGTAATAAAAACAGCTTCAACCATTGGCGTCGGGATCTGTTATTGCAGGCATAAGATGGAACATGTTGGAAAAAACTGTAAAGCTCCAATGGAAGTTTGCCTGACTTTCAGCAAGCCTGCCGAATCGCTGATACATCACAATATTGCCAGAAAAATCGATGCAGCAGAGGGTCTCGATCTGCTTCAACTTGCACAAAGCCATAACCTTGTCCAGTTCGGTGAAAATGTGCAGGAAAAGGTTGGATTTATCTGCAATTGTTGCGGTTGCTGCTGCGAAGCACTGATTGCCGCAAGAAAATTTGGTTTTCTAAATCCCGTTCATACAACCAATTTCATCCCTGAAATTAATGAAGGAAAATGTACCGGATGCGGAAAATGCGTAACCCTTTGTCCGGTTGAAGCAATGACGCTCGTAACTGCCAGTGATCCTCATAACCCAAAAAAAATGAGGGCAAAACTCGATAAACAACAATGTCTGGGTTGCGGTGTCTGTTTGAAA
>JANYJT010000215.1 GCA_025358395.1 Bacteroidia bacterium | reverse complement strand
AATTCGGAGAATGGTTGGGAAGGATATAACTGTCGTTCTCAATGACGGTCTAACCCATAAAAAGGTTCATTATGTTGCCTGTTGTATTGCTTTGTAAGCTGCAAAAGAAGTGAATGTTGAAATGATTTTTTTGTAAGAAATAACCGTTTTTATGTCCGAACTTTGTAAGGCAAAACTATTTTGTTTTAACAATCTTTTTGATGATGGTATTCACCCCGTCAGATACTCTAAGGAAGTACAATCCGTTTCTGAAATTGGACAGATCAACAAAATGCTTTCTGGATTCAGTTATTGGTTCTGACAACAATAAATTGCCCAAAATGCCAAACATCTCAAGTTGGGTGAAGCTATCGGGAGCATATTCAAGAACAATTGTATTGCTGGACGGATGTGAAACGAACATTAGAAATGATTTTTACTGTGGAAACTTCAATGAGCAGGGATTTGTTTTCTTAGCGTCAATGCCCGTCTTGTTTTGTCAATCATTTTGCCAATAACAAATAAGTAGAGCGTTATAAAAACAGGCAATGCAGGAAGCACAAGCCTATCTCCCTGCCAAAACGAGATTCCGCTTGAGATTAAAATGTAGTAGTTTAAACCTGTCAATAATACCAGTATAATTAAAGATTCCCATTCCTTTTTTCTTATAAAAACTATCAGGAAGATGAACATGATCGGTATAAAAACCAGATGGACATAATAGAAAACTCCATCCATTTTGATCATAAACCTTGAAAATTTAGATACAGTATTCTTAGCCGGAAATGTGAGAAACAGCGCAGGTGCCTTAATATTGTCAATTATGTTTTGCCTGAATATACCTGCGAATATCTTTTTGTTTTCCAAAATATAATGAAAAGCATCCGGCGCATTATAGCATTTAGCTATTGTTTTTGCTTCTTCATAGCTGATATTATTAATTTTCTGAATTCCCTGAGTGAGCAAATAATTTTTTAATGTTATGGAGCTAATCCTGGATACAGAAAAGGTGTCGTATTTTATTTTCATCACCGTTATTTGTAATAATAGCGGGGTTATGATTAACAATAACAACAGTATTTGTCTCGGTTGCTGAAAGTACTTTTTGCCATAAAAAACTGACAAAATAACAAGCAATACAAAAATTAGAGGGAAATAGAAAAGAGGTTTAATCACCGTCAGCAAAACGAGAAAAAATAAACAACGATGAAAAATTTTCAATGTTTGCACTTTTGCAATATGGAAAGTCAGAATGAAAAGGATTACCGTCAGTAAAAAAATTGTAATCACTTCAGTAACTCCATGAAGCGTAAGTGCAATGTGCGATAAATTGCAGGCAAGCAGCAAACTCCCCGCAATTGCCAGTATCGTTTTGCCGCATATTTGCTTTATTGAAAAGTAGAGCAGGTTAATGGATACTATCCAAAATATGAATTGCAGTAACCAAAATCCATAGGCTCCAAAAATCTTGTACGTAATTCCAAGTATTAAGGGAAATAGAAATGGCCTGGTTAAGGAAAAACCGGTTTCAGAAAAATTAAAAAACTCTTTGCTTGTTGCCAAATATTCTTTTGCATCAGGACTCGAAAATATTACATCGGAGCTAACCTTATTATTAATACTAAAAAACACAATAAAATAAATTGCCAACCAGATGAGATTCAGCAATAATATCGTAAGGTTTTTATTCTTCATGAATTAGAGTAAAAGGTAGGAGAAAAATAACGATATTGTAAATTAGCTTATGTCTTTGCGGAGTGTAAAAGTATAAATAATTATAATTGCAGAATCAGAAAAGCAAATGGCGACCAGCCAACCAAAATGTACCGATGCGTTTTTGATGGCAACAGTTCATAACGCTATGACAAAATGTGCTTCAAATCAGGCGTGTTTTTTAACATCCCTGAAATAATGCAAACGATTATGTAATGTTGCTTAAAACACTTTCGTAATAACCAAAAAAACTCCCAAAGCCAATTGCTCCGGGAGTTTCTGTTATCTCTGCGGTCTTTTACTAACAGGACGTATGCAATACGTCCCTACAAAACCGTCTATATTATTTTTTCTTTGCAGCCACCATTTCCTGAGCCATCAACACGGCATTATACAGATTGGCCACACCACCGCTTACCGAAAGCTCGCTGAAATTTTTTATAACTTCTTCTTCCGATTCGCCGGGGCATTTCACTTCACCATCATATTTTGAAGCTGATTTAATAATTATCTGGCATACTTCGGCTGCGGTAAGTTCGGGGAAATAGCCCCTGATAACAGCCGCAATACCTGCCACCACCGGGCTGGCCATAGAAGTTCCGCTGGCGTTGCCATATTTGTTGCCCGGTTCCAGACCGTTCAAATCAACACCGGGA
>JANYJT010000136.1 GCA_025358395.1 Bacteroidia bacterium | reverse complement strand
TAAGGAGCAACGTATTCTACACCATTAGTGCAGGAAAACTGGGCGAGACCAGCAGCGAACAAGATAACGAATAATATCTTTTTCATTTCATTAGAATTAAAAGATTAAAAAACAGGGAAACGAAAACCCTTAGGTAAATGTATTACATTTGCTGACATATTTAAACGCAATAATTTAGTAAGAAGAAATATTTCTGAATTGGTTCAAGCAGGAATGCTTGAACTACAGTAAACTTGTCACGGCATTTTTAGTAAATTATATTCCAGGAATAATGGTTAAAATATTAAGAGGAGAAAAACAAAAAGGAGAACAAAAAATGATAATAGTAAGAACAGTCTTTCAGCTGAAATTCGGGAAAGCAAAAGAAGCGAAAGAATTGATAGGCGGTGTGATAGCCATAAACAAAAAACAAGGGTTGAAGAACACCCGTGCAATGATGGACCTAACGGGCGACGCATACACACTCGTAATGGAAACAGGACACACATCGCTTGCCGAATTTGAAACAAGCCATCAGGCAGTAATGGGAGATACCGAAATGCACGAACTATATGCAAAGTTCGTACCGCTCGTAAGATCCAGCAAACGGGAAATATTCACAATAGTAGGAGAATAAAGAAAAGAATTATTGTCATTCTGGTTTTAGCAAAAAAACTGCGGGAAAGTAAAAAGCAGCGGGTACGTCAATTCCGGAGGAAAGAACATCCTAAGCCATAGGTAAAGTAAACCGGAACCGGAAGCAAAAACCGGAATGACAAGTTTAAAAAGGAAAACGAATTGAAACCACCCCGTCCTTCGCACCCCTCTCTTAATGAGGAGTGGAGTATATGGGACTTCAAAAATAACATTACCAGCACAAATCGGGAAATATTTGTGTAAAACGTTAACCCCTTCTGCAAAGCAGTGTAAATGGGGTGGTTTAATAAACTAATAAAGTTAATTCATTTTCAAATTATATCAGCACCCCACTCACCACTACGATGTTCACTTCACCCTGTATGTGTTTGAATGATGAACAAATACTTTATCTTCATTGAAGAGACTGAACCCAACGAATAATTTAAATTCGGTATAACTCTTATACTTTTCTTTCATAAAATCATTATAAAAAATTTTGATAATCATTTCTTTAGAAATAGAAAAGGTATTTGAATTAAATTCTTCGAAATCAATATTCAAGTCATGTTCATAAATTGGGTTTTTACACAATAGAACGGCACTCATTTTGATGAACTTAGCATAAGAGGGCAAGGCGGAATCTGAGGCTTTAACTTTAATGATAAAACCATCTTCATCAAACAATATAGATTCGCAAATCAACTCAAAACCATACTTTGGAAAGAAGGTAACATTGTCTGAGACATCCTCCGCAAAGATTTGATGATAATTGTATTTAAATATAGTGTTATAAACACTCATATTCTTTGCTTCCTTTTTCCAGATTTCTCTAATATGGTTTAGCTTTAAGACAGTCTTTGAGAAACCGCTCGTTGTTTTAAACCTTAATCTTCTTTGAACAGAAGCGGGATCAGAACCCGGCTTGAAATTGATGGGTCTTTTACTGACGACTGTTTTGTTGTTACAGACACGGAAAACCAAGTTTCCGAGTTTACCTGAGATTTTACCAATTGGCAGATTAGATTTTAGTATTGCCATGATATTTTTCCTTTCTTATTTGTTTTAATAAATTGTTAATTGATATTCTTTTACCGTAGTGTTCGAAGCGATCACAGGGGTGAGAGAATATATGATTGTGAATAAAGATTATTATATTAATAGTAGAGATGCCCCTTAGGGTGCCCACTGCTAAAAGACGCTTTGCGTATCTGCTTCGCGAGTAGGAATGACAAATTAAGGGAAGAGTTAACCACCCCGCCTTCGGCACCCCTCCAAAGGAGGGGAATTTTTTTAATAAATACAGGGGGCGAGTAACGCCCCCTGCGATGGGTGAGATAAAATAATAGATTACTACTGAGTTCACTGAATTTACTGAGTTCGATATTTTACCTCGGGTGTTCATAATTCTTTAGTGTGTTAAGTTTTTAGAATAATGAACGGCTTTACCGGCATCGGTGAGAGTTACGAATGCAAAGTAGCTCTTGTGAG
>JANYJT010000203.1 GCA_025358395.1 Bacteroidia bacterium | reverse complement strand
GGTACCACCATTGCTGTTGTGGCTGATATGAATGATATGATTTTCCTTGGCAAAGTTGACGAGACAGAAGTTGGTAAAATAAAGGAGGGCATGAACATAGAGCTTACCATCGGAGCCATCGACAACCAGAAATTCAATGCTGTTTTGAAATACATTGCTCCGAAAGGAAAGGTTGAAAACGGTGCTATCCAATTCGAACTCAAGGCAGATGTGTTGTTGAAAGCTGATCAGTTTATCCGCTCCGGCTACAGTGCCAATGCCAACATTGTGCTGGATCGCCGCGACAGCGTACTAACCATTCCTGAAGGGTTATTGAAATTTGCACATGATACTGCCTTCGTTGAAGTCGAAAAGGCAAAAGACCAGTATGTGAAGAGGTTTGTGAAAACCGGATTATCCGATGGTATCAATATTGAGATTGTATCAGGAATTACGAAACAGGATAAAATCAAGGGCAATCTGATCGATCCGAATAAGAAACCGGAAGAAAAGAAATAGAACTTCCGCGATTAACAACTAAAAGAGGTAACTTAGTATAAAAATTTGAACATCATGATAAGAACCATATTTACTCTTGCTTATTTGCTTCTTGTAGCCCTTTTCGCTTCGCTGCATGCTCAGGAGTTGTGGACACTGGAGAAATGCATCACCTATGCCCACGAAAATAACATTCAGATCAAGCAGAGTCTGCTTAACACGCAATATCAGCTGAATAATTTAAAGGAGAGAAAGAGTGCCAGATTGCCTAATTTAAGTGGTCAGGTATCCCAGAACCAAAATTATGGGAGGTCTCTTACCTATTCGAATACGTATGAGAATGTCAACTCGGCTCAGACTGATTTTGGCTTAGGCACACAAGTGACTGTTTTTCAGGGAAATCAAATGACTAACTCTATCAAGAAAACAGAGTTTGATCTGAAGGCAAGTTTTGAAGATCTTGCCAAGGCCAAAGATGACCTCTCATTGAACATCGCTTCCACTTTTCTTGAAATACTTTTTGCAAAAGAGCTGGTAAAAGTTTCAGAAGACCAAATCGCCATTACCAGTCAGCAGTTAAAACAATCTCAGGAGAAAGTCACTGCCGGGAGTCTGGCAAGTGGTGCCTTGTTGGAGATTGAAGCACAGGCAGCCAGGGAAGAGCTGAATCTCGTTGATGCGAAAAATCAGCTTCAGATGGCCAAATTGAAATTGGCGCAAATGCTGGAATTGGTTTACTCGGAAAAATTTGATGTGGAAATCCCGTTACTTCCTGAGCTTAATGCGCAATCATCTGTTTCTAACTCTATGGATATTTATCAGACAGCGTTAAAACAAAGACCCGAAATCCGGGGAGCTGAATACCGCTTTCAGAGTACGGAAATGCAATTGAAGATGGCCCAGGGAGTCTTTTATCCAACTTTGTCCTTTTATGCCAATTTTTACAACAACTACAACAATAAGTACACCGATACAAAGGGCAATAAAATTAGTTTTGGCGATCAGTTTAAGAACAACCAGCGAAAGGGTTTGGGACTGCAAATGAACATTCCGATCTTCAACCGTTTCATGACTAAATTACAAGTTGATAATGCCAAAATTCAGATGCTGAATACCCAACTCGATCTGGAAGGCACTAAAAAAGTTCTCAGGCAAGAGATAGAAACCGCACAGACCACTGCCGTTACCTCCTTTAATCGTTTCAAATCAACCGAAAAGGCAGTAGCATCCATGCAAGAGGCATTCCGCTATTCTGAGGAGAAATTTAATGTAGGTATGGTCAATGCAGTAGATTACAATTTGGCCAAGACCAACCTGTTAAAGGCCTCTTCCGACCTGCTTCGCGCCAAGTATGAGTTTATTTTCAGATCGAAAATCCTGGACTTTTACAAGGGGATTCCTATTACGCTTTAGTCAAGAGGTTGAAAATTTTCACGCAAAGACCGCAAAGTCCTGAATTCTTTGCGGTTTTTGCATTTCGTGTCACAGTTTTTTGAATACTCTCAAATTTTGATCCGATGAGCGACTTAAAAGCATTTGAATATGAGCCGTTCGAAGCCATAAAGCACCTTTCTGACGATGGCATGGAATTCTGGAATGCCCGAGAACTCGCCAACGTGCTTGAATATGTCCAATGGCGCAATTTTGAAAAAGTACTTGACAGGGCAAAGTTGGCCTGTAAAAATAGTGGTTATGAAGTAATTACCCATTTTGCTGAGGTCAGCAAAATCGTAGTGGCAGGCGCTACTTCAAAACCAATAGTTGATTTCAGGCTTACGCGTTATGCCTGTTACCTGATTGTGCAAAATGGCGACCCGCGCAAAGAGGTCATTGCTTTGGGTCAAACCTATTTCGCCATTCAAACCAGACGACAAGAGGTAGCAGACTATTTTAACCAGCTTGACGAAGACAATAAAAGGCTGGTCATTCGTGGGGATATAAAACAATGGAACCAAATGCTCGCCGAAGCAGCCCATCATCTTCTATGTTGTAATCCAATTTTTCGGAGTACTATTTTTTAAGAAACTTTATTTTTTATTTTTCATAATCTTAATTCAGAGCCTATTACCTTTGTCTCTCGTAAAGACGAAGAGGAATCGGGCCTACACGGGGAGCAACCTGACAGCAATACTCTTTACGGATACACGGCAAAGGGGAGGCTCTCAAGTCTTCCTTTTCTTTTGCCGGCATCCTTTATGGCTAAGAAAACCCAAAGATAGTTGTCTTAGCCAATGATCATTAATTTCCTATAAAAACAAACTTCTATCAGTAGACAAATTAATGCTACATTTCCCTTTTCAGTTTCTATAAGTAAAGTGCCGCATTCTCATTAAGCAGACTAATGCTGCAAGAAGATGGTAGCGGTCACTTTGATTTATCGATTGTTTTTAAGGATTCATTTAATAACTCCAGAAACATATTCCCTTTTATTTTTAAGCACATAATACATTCTATTCAATACCTTTCTTGCAATCCTGGTAATAGCCTGGTTGGGCTCCATTCTCATTATATAAGTATGATAACTCTTCAATAGGGCTGGATCAAATCGGGCTGCCATCCAAGAACTCTCTATCAAGGCACTTTTTAACGTGTCCTGACCTCTAAAAGTCATCTCCCCATCGTTTTTCTTCTCCCCGGAAGAATGACGAGTGGGAACCAAACCTACGAATCCGGCAAAATGATCCGTATCATTAAACCGCTCTATCGTTTCTATCTCGGTCATAACAGTAATGGCAGTTATTAATCCAATACCTGGTATAGTCATCAACAGTGCTGTGTTTTTTGAATACTTCTCACTGCGAGCCAATAATCGCACCTTGCGTGTTACTTCCAGAAGGTGTGCCCTGTGCTGTTCTGCTTCCTTTATCAAAATTTTAAAAGCCTGTGTGCCGGATTCATATTCCGTGACAACAGCTTCGTTGAGCCATTTCATAAATCGTTTGGACCAATGAGTGCCTGACTTCTCAAATTCCGGCGGATAAGCTACCCCATAGAAGTACAGAAAAGATTTTATCCGATTCTTGTTTCTGCACAAATCCTTGATCAATGTGGATCGCATTCTAACCAAAGACCGATCTTCCATTGTTGAAGGATCAGGAACGTATATAGGACATAATTCGCCGCCTCTCAATGAACGTGCAAGTTTTCTGCTATCAACTGGATCATCCTTTTGCAATTGCTCCTTCTGTGAAGTTGGAACATCTGCCGGATTGACAATTATATTTTCTATTCCCATTCCTTTTAAACTATAATGAGCCTTAAATCCAGAGAAACCAGCCTCGTAAACAGAATGATAGGTTCCTCCAGGGAAATTTCGATCCAAATAGTTATACAGCGTCTCGGCATTAGCCGGCTGAGTAAATGTCTTATGAGGCAATGTCTCTGTTAAAATTGATACAGTCCAACTCTTCAAATGAACATCAATACCTACATAAAAATTTTGACCTTTAAAATTTAAATCCGTTCTTTGTGTTTGCATAAGTCGTTGAGTTTTATTGTTTAATTCGAAAATCAAATATAATACTCTTCTGGCTTATGCTTCTTTTGCCAATTGTCAGATTACAAACATAGGGACTCATCAATGCTTGACCACAAGTTTTTCACTAACAACCTCATTTTCAATTTTCACTCGTACAATGTAAACCCCGTCCTTTAAATTGGTCGTATTCAATTGCATTTGACTTCCTTTTAATTTTAATTTCTTTTCCTTGAGGTTTTGCATCTGGTCATAAACTTCCATATCCCACTGGACGTTCGCATCAAATGTCTTTTCACTATTGCCCAATACGATGGTAGTCTGATCGATTGCCGGGTTGGGCATAAGAATCATGCGATAGCCACTGCACGATGTGTATGTGCCAAAATAAGTGGTTACAATGTTGTAATTATTGTTACAATCATTCACGAACGCGCTTACCTGCACCTGGCCACCGGGAGAAGCATTGGTATTGACCGAAACCATATTCTGGTAAGTATAGTTTTGCGTCCAGCCCGATGGGGTAGTCCAGACGTAGTTCGAGAGCTGTACCGGACTGCTGTTGTTTAGGTATATATGGTAATTGGTATTGGGGCACAATAGCCAGGTACCGCCTGCTTGTGGCGCTAAGACCCCATTTGAATTATATGCTGTAAAAGTAATGTAATTTGTCGGAGGAACAATCCATACATCTTTTCGGGGCAGTACAATCTGGCCACAATTTGAAATGATAATTGGTTGAATCCAACCCGAACCGGAACCATTAGCCGTAAATACTTTGGGGTTACCGGTTTGGTTATCAAATGTAATATTTGTACTGCAAGTCCAGGATACGTTATCCCCAGATGGAAGATTATTTACTGTGAAGGAAGAACCGGAAGGGCAGATAGAAATCGGGCCTGAAAGAGAAGTTATTGCCTGGGTAACGGCCCTGCGGGCGTTTAACCTGCCAAAGCCTAATTCATTGCTACGTCCATTCGTGTAGGTATATCCTCCAACCCTATCGGTATTTGTTGTTAGCATATCAAATACTTGTTGTTGGGTCAGATTTGGATTAACTGATAAGATTAAAGCAGCAACTCCGGCAACTTGCGGCGCTGCGGCAGATGTTCCACCAAAGCGTCCGGTATAGGCCAAATAGTTTACACCCGAATTTGGTAGAATTGAACCAACAAGAGGTAAAGTTCCACCTGGTGTATCAACGCTATGAACAGAGTTATACCCTGCATCCCCAGGAGTATCAATCGACCATACTTCCTTAGTTTCAGTCGAAATTTGTGAAGAGTATGCACGATGCGAAGGAGCCACCAAATCAATTAGTTGGTTATTGTGACTTGAAGGATTACCTAATGGACTGTAAATTGCTCTTAAATCATTTCGGTCGGAGGCTCCAACTGTCAAAACTCCCGGTACATCAACATTAGCTGGAAAGGTTACATAGCCATCATTTCCTGCAGCAAAAACTACAATACAACCAAGTCCGTTTCTGCCTTGTGTTGTTGCAGCAATAATTGCGTCTTTTATGGCAGGCACTGAATTTGGGTTTTGATCTCCTACTCCCCAGCTATTAGAAATTATTTGGGCACCATTAATTCTAGCAAAATTTATAGCATCAGTTAGCTTAGAAGCAGTGATTCCGGAATCATCGGCATTATTTATTCTAATCGGCATTATTTTACAATTTGGGGCAATTCCTGAAACACCTTCACTATTATTTTGGGTTGCCCCTATTATACCTGCACATGCGTTTCCATGGTTTGCATTCCCCGCTGGAGAAGGATTATTGACATCGCCATCAGCAAAATTACTCCCATTTAACCTTACCTGACGGGTATTTGGCAAATCGGGATGATCTGAAGTTACCCCGTCATCCAAGACTGCAACAATAATGTTGCTATTTCCAGTGGTAATGCTCCATGTTTCTGGGGCGTCAATATCAGCATCGATTGTTCCCGAATGCCCATCTGTGAATACCTGCCCAGCGTTGTTGAGATAAAATTGATTTGCAAAATAGGGATCGTTTGGCACCATCTGGCATTCTTTAATTTTAAAATAGAAATTTGGATGACTGAAACGGGTCAAACCGCTTTCCTGATACATATTTGCAATTTGTAGAGCATCCATCCCCCTTGGCACTTTTATCAATTGATAAATTTCATTTGTCTTTACTATTTTAGTTCCAAATTTCTTTTGAAGTTCATCAATCTGGCTGTGGGAGACATTTTCATTGAAACAAACCATGATCTCATCTGTTATACCCATTTCAAATCCAGAATTGAGGCTATAAACAGGATTGCAAGTTTTTACATCTTCCTGATTTAGAATCTTGGCTTTTACTGATTCCTTTTCACCAACCTCAAGAGAAATTACACAGGTGCTATCATCTTGCCATTCAATTGGTTTATTCGCAAATTCCATATTTAGCGACATTTTCGTCCTGTCTGCTTTCAAGTTTTGCTTGAACCTTACGATGAGCTTATTATCGAGTTCAGTAAGATGGATTTTTTCTTTATAGGCATAATAAAACTTAGGGGTGCTCGATTGGACAAAGCTTAGCATAATAATCACTAAGGAGATAGCAATAGCTATAATTAAATACTTGTTTTTCATTGTTTTATAGTTTAAGTTGGTTTTATGAAACTGTCTCTTGGGAGACATACGTTTATAATATTAAGAATGTTCAGACCCCATGCAAATAATAATCAGAATTGCATGTGTAAGAGAACCGTATAAACCTAGATGCAAGAACTGTTGTCATTGGAGAGGTATGATTGATGCCATTTTCGAAAAATTCATTTTGAAGCTGATGTTACAATGACCCGTTTGTAATTTGGAGGAAAGAAATCAGAACATATTTGGAAACTGATTTCATCACTTTTTGCGTATCGGTATTTCCCAATGATTTTAAATTCATAACGAGACGTGGCTTGAAAATAATAGCCACCCCATCCATTATTGATGTAAGACTCTGGAATTTTATAGAGAGTATCTGCTGAATTCCCAAATACTGATGTAGGCATCTTATATTTTGAGTCAGACAGGCTATAAGTCAAAAGGGTATCTTTTAAGTCAGAGGATATCATTACATACCCAATGCGGTAATGATGGATGACCGAACAAGGGTCAAAGCCAACAATATACCCATCAAATTCGTATAGTTCTTCCTTCTCTTTATTGCAACCGGCTATAACAAAGGCAGAGATAAGTAGAAGAATGGCTGTTTTTAAATTTTTTGTTTTCATCCGTGTTTGTGTTTATCGAATATGCTTGTTTTATTGATTTTGGAATTACTCTTTGAAGAGCATTATTGATTTGTTAAATAGAATAGAAATCTTAAGGGAACTATATAATTTTAGGTTGGGCCTGAGCGTTGAGTAATTTATACTTTAGATGACAATGGCCACAGAATGGTTGCTTTTACGGACTCGTCTAAATGCAATAATCGTCTATTTATGAATTCATTAATTTCGCAACTTGCATACCTAATGATTTTGAATTACCCAAGAAGATCTGCTCCTGAAAGATGGATCAGCCCAACTTTTGACCACACTTGTGAGCAGATAGACCTGGCAAGTTTTTAGTATGCAATTGGAGGAACAGATCAGGTGCGGCCTCTCATATAAGTTTAATTAGACTTTTAACCAGAAGTTTGTTATGATTGTCATGGCATAAAGGTTAAGTAATAAAGCGAGTCCTGCAGATTGGCACCAAAGTTTGCAGATCAGGATTTACTTATTAATGCCGAAAGAATAGGAAAGGTTGCCCCCTCTAATGTTAAATATTTTTAAAATACTGAATTTTTCTTGTCAAGAGGGGCATAAAGAGGGGGTAACTATAAATCCAGAGAAAGCTGATCATTTGTCAGCCTAAATGTTTTCCGGTGGTGCTCCGTGATTCCATATCTGGCTATCGCCTCCCTGTGTTTTTCGGTGGGATAGCCTTTGTTTCGGTCCCATCCATATTCAGGATAATCGGCATGAATCCGGAGCATGTAATCATCCCGGTAGGTCTTGGCCAGGATGGATGCGGCAGCGATTGACATATACCTGCCATCGCCTTTCACAAAGCAGGTATGCGGGATGCTTCTGTAGGTTTTGAACCTGTTTCCATCCACAAGAATATGGTGGGGTTGGATGGTCAGTTTTTCCAACGC
>JANYJT010000188.1 GCA_025358395.1 Bacteroidia bacterium | reverse complement strand
TCCACACTGGGTTTACATTCCTGCAATGATTCTTTTACCATCCGTAATTCTTCTAAGGTCATTATTTGCTACCTTTTAACTTCTCTATTATTTTACTTGCTTTTAATAGATAAGTCAAATCATCTGCAGTTAGTGATCCTTTTTCTTTAGCAATTTCTATAAGGTCTTCGAATACACTATCTCGCATTCTGAGTTTTACACTCTGAGTTATACCTATCTGCATTTCAACACCTAAAGAAATTGCTTTGCTAAATGATTCCGCAGCCTCATCTACGTTTATATCTTCGGCCCATGTTACTGTTCCATCTTTATTAAGACGAACAATTTCCGATCCTGCACCATTATATAAGGATAAAGTGGGTGCATTATTGGGTTTGTATGTCTGCGATGCATTAAGTGTATATGGACCCAGTACCAACCCCGATCCACCGGTAATAGAGCTGCTGCAACAAGCAGCAGAATTTGACGCTGGTGTTATATTCATTGAAAAATTTCCTTGTGAAGCAGCCGAAGCTTGCGGCAAAATGGTCGGCTGTTGAATTTGTGACGGTGTAGTTTTTATGTTAAATGAATCAATCATATTAAACACCCGACGAGTTGCCCCATGTATGCATAAATCTAGACAGACGCTCCATTTTATGAATTCGTGCCTTTTCAATACCTTCTTTAGTAACGCCCAGACCGGCATTTACAACCATGTCTACAAGTGCCACAACATCGCCCAACTCCATCTCTAAATTCTCGAGATTAGTCGACGGTGATGTAGGGTTTTTGCCGACCACACCAAAACGTTTAATTTTCGATGCTGCCTGAATTACTTCGGCACATTCTTCTTGAAGAATATCCAAACATTCTTCTTGGTGATCATTTACCTGTTTCAAATTTCTTCTCCCAGTTCCATGCGTGTAAGATAATATCTTTAATGTTATATTTAGGAATCCATTGTAATATATTTTCTGCCTTACTTATATTTGCAATCAGTGATGCAGGGTCGCCTAGTCTTGGCGCTGCATATTCGAATATAGGTTTCTTACCAACTACCTCCCCTACATGAACTATTAGCTCTTTGAGGCTTATACCGCCACTTCCACCGCCTAAGTTAAATAACTCATTACCTTTTCCGGCATTTAACAGTGCTATTGCTTTACTATGCCCGCTTGCTAAATCTGCTACATGAACATAGTCTCTAACACAAGTACCATCTTTAGTTAAATAATTATTTCCAAATATTTGGAATACTTCGTTGTTTATTATTTTATTACATATGATAGGAATAACGTGTGTCGCCGGTTTTTGTTTATATCCAAATCTACCGATAGGATCGGCACCGGCTGCATTAAAGTATCTAAATGTTACATAGTTGATACCGTATGCTCTTGCGTAATCCTTGATTAATAATTCGCCGGCTGCCTTAGACGATGCATAAGGGTTTTCTGGATCGTAATACAAATCTTCTGTCAAATGATACAATCTACCTTGTCTGCCATACAAATTTCCGGTAGAACTAAAGATAATATTTTTAATACCTGTAGCGACCATGTGATCTAACATGACCTTCATTTTTATTACATTATTCGTGTAGTATTTCTCCGGTTCTGATAAACTAAGAGGCACAATATGTTCCGCAGCAAGATGCACTATAGTATCATATTTAGTTACATCATATTTAAGGAATTCGCAATAGTCCTCTTCGATTACTTTTCCCGGTCCATCATATCCCTGTGTATTTCTATCTACCACAGTTATTTTATGGCCGTCTTCGAATAGTTTATAAACTACCTGAGTGCCTATAAACCCGCATCCACCTGTAACTAAAATATTATGTCGTTTCATTGATCTGGAAAATATTCTAATATACCACCATTGATATTATCCTCGTATATTTCTACCTTAATATATCTGCCTGGATACTTGTGCTCGATTTTGTCAATAAGAGCTTCTGCTAACATTTCGCAACTCATGAAGTCTATATCTAATGTACCGTCTGCTGCATATAGTGATTCTAACCATCGTCTAAACTGGATAAATTCTATATCACGATTATTCTGAAATACTTCTATAGTTACCGCAAAGTAAAAATAGTGAAAGTGTTCGTGCCCTAAAAACGACACATCATCCCACCTGCCTGTCTTCAAGGTAGGATCGGTTAATGCAGCAGGATATCTGTGGATACCTTCTTTAGTGAATTTTACATTTATATATCGTTTAATCATACTACCTCTTCTATAATGCCTAATATTTCTGCTACAACCAGCATTGTACCGGCAAAGAAGAAATTTCCTACCGCAAGATTACACCCTGCTATAATACGAATGATGCTCTTTACAAAGCTAATCCGTTGATGCAACTTTGGATCGGGCTGATTCATTTCTTAGCCTTTACTGCTTTCGATACCTTGGTAGATAACGAGTCGATAGTAGTACCCGACGTATATGCTTCAACCGTGTCAGCAATAGTTGTGCCAACACTCTTTTGTATGACTTGGCTCGTCGTTTCCTCATCTGGCTTTAATTGTGATTTAGCATCCGGATCAAGTCCTAATTCTGCTTGATTTTTTACATCGCTTATTTGTTTATTTAGCACTTGTTTTGGTTGTTTTGTTGTAATAATAACATCATTTGTATACTCATCCCAAGCAGTAAATCTGTTGCTATCGGTTACTTCGTGATGATTCATACACCATACACCCGGATTAGTAGCACCAAAATTAATGTCATCGATTTTGATTGTTAAGTTAATATTCGAAGTGTTAACATGAGGTACAGCTACGCTAAGTATTGGAATAAAATTTCTGGATTTCCAAACAACAGGATTTAAGATATTTAAAACCATTGCGTGTTTATGTGCAGGATAATCTATCGAAACTATAAAGCCCATACTTAGCAATACCTGAATCTGTCTGTCCCAGTCAGAGGCAAGTGTGTTACCTACCATGTATGTTCCGTTAACCATATCGACCGAATCAAAAGATCTATTAGCACTAAGAAAAATGTGTTTCACACTATGCGTTTTTGCTTGATCTAAAACTTCTTGTGTATCTTGTAGTCCCACTACAAATAGTGTCTTTTTATTAAACGCAGGTGTCTGCTCAATCTCCGGACCTACGAAAAATGTTACTCCTTCGTGCCCTTTTCTTTCAAATGTATCCATATTAATCCTTTAGTAATGTTCTAGCAATTATACATTGATTTATTCTTTTTAGTAAACCGTTTCATAAAGAAATAGATAAATATTCTTTATAACATATACCCAGAGTTTGATATGACGAAACCTTATACTTATTTATTAAAATTTAAACCTACTGGCCAAGTTTATTACGGGGTAAGATTTAAAGAAGGATGTACTCCCGAAGAGCTTTTTGTGACTTATTTTTCATCGTCCAAAATTATTGCTAAATTATTATTAGATTTTGGATCACAATCATTTGAATTCGAAATCAGAAAAATATTTTTTGATAAAAGAGATGCACGAAATTGGGAACAAAAAGTTCTTACAAAAATGAATGCTGCATCTGATGAAAGATTTTTAAATCAAAGTAATAATATGAAAGGTATTCTTCGCGCGCCTGGATCATATTCGTGGTATTATAATTCAGAAACTAATGAAAAATTATTATTAAAGAATTCTACACCACTTCTGCCTGGATTTGAAAGAGGTGTGCGAGGCCCCGATAAAAAACAAAAAGGTACAGTAGTTGCGTATAATATATTAACTAATAAACAGAAAAAATTCAAATCTTTAGAGGATATACCTGTAGGTTGGGAACAGGGGCGACCGGGTGGTACAACTACTAATACAAAATGGATATATAATGATAAAACAGAAGAAACACGATTGATTATAAAAGGCAATACTATCCCTGTAGGGTGGAAATTAGGTAATAAGAACACAGATAATGCTGGCCGAATTAAGATTTATAGACAGGCTCCTTATACATGTAAGTCAATAAAATCTTGTGATGTAGATCTTTATCTTAAAGAGGGATGGTTATTGGGTAATCCAAAATCGATATATTATCCTGTATTTAGATTAAATGGGGGAAACGTGGCAGAAATACGAAATATGACCACAGACGAATTAAACTTATGCGATCGGGATATATGGTACAGGGGAATTCCTGTATTTTATAGAATAAAATTTTATGACGGATCTGTATTAACATATCCCATACAATGGTTTGTAAAAAATAAAAGCATATCGAAGGATATGATTTATTATACCGCTAATACAAATGGAAAATCCAATAAATATAAATTCTATAGTTGTTGTAAAATAGATACTAATTTTTCTGAGTGAAAATATTCTTTGTAATTGTTGTCTATATATTGATTCGTTGATAATACATATTTGTCAAAATTATTCATTGTTTGAATAATTCTGTTTATAAGATTATTCTTATTTTTAGTATATGCATTCCAGTCTGTTATCCACTCGTTCGGATATAAGAATTCGGGATAGCTCTTATATATTTCTTTATAACTTAAGAAATCAGGACATAGCGGTATTGAATTCAATATAGGGCCTTCGGCACACATAGAAATTCCGAGGGTTTCTTGTTTACTAGCACTAAAAACCATTTTAGATTGTCCCAATAATGAATGGTACTCGTGTTTTGTTAGCTTATTATCTTGGCACACTATGAATTTATATTGTGGTAAGGACTCTGCTAAATCTCTAAATATTTCCACCTGTTTCTCGGGTGCAATGCGGTGCGGGAAAATAATGATATCTTCCTTTTCTGTATTTTTATATGGCTTAAGGATATCGGCCATATATTCCATTGGCCACCCGGTTTTTACAATTTTTCCGTCTATGTATCGTTCTTCCCAGTCTTGTTCAAACCATGGATTCTCAGATTTTAATCCATTATTAAGGAGTTCTTCCATAAATATTTTTACATGAAAGTCTGTAGCGAAATAATTATGGTTGATCGAATAATACAATGCCTTTTCTGTGTGTCGAACCCATGGCTTATTTCCAATTATCCTGCCCAGGAAGTCTTCTTTATCCCAACTTCCTGCATGCCATAGTCCATGTATTTGCCAATCTAATCCTAATAAATCACTCATATACTTGATTTGAATGATCACTGGATTCCATGCATCTGTAAAAAGAAATTTATCGCCTTTTTTAACTTTATTATTATTATATTGTTCCAAAAATTTGCATAATTGTGAACTTTTCCAATAATTTGTATCAGAAAAATTTAAAAATGCTCCCGGTGTGGGTATTGTATTATTTTGCACACCGTCGATTTGAACTATATTAAATTTATGCCCGCATTCTTTCTCTAATAAAGCAGGTACATGATGGTACCATTGACCTGTATAGCGTGTTTCTATCGGCTCAATACTAAAAATCCAAATTGTCGGTTTTACTTCCATTCAATATATCCTCTAGAATAATTCTTCGGTCTATTAACCCCTTCTTCGAATGCTAGTTTAACTTCTGTTTCCCTATCATACGACTTTGTCCACAATCCAGCTACATCCAAATCACCATATCTTAAAAGTTCTTCTGCCAATACCATTGCATCATAGAATGTTTCGTTTCTTGGACTAGGAAACTTTACATCTACCGCGTTCCAAAGGAACTGAGCAAACGATGTTACCGCAGGTGGATGTTTTTCTGCTGCTAATACTATTGTAGCACGTTCTTTATATACATTCAAGTTAAGATACTCTGGTTTATCAGATAAATCTATCACATATTCGAAACCTTTATTTCGAACATCTTCGAGCTGTCTTACTTCTGTGTTATCTTGTCTTGCCCAGAAACTCCGATTTGCTTCTCCAACTACAATAACCCTGTTTTCATAATATCTATTTAGGATTGTGTAAACAACAGTAGCCAGGAACCCTGTCCCTAACAATAAGATATCGCTTTTCGTAGTCGGGACTATGCTTTTTGCAATGTTTATGCCACAAGCAATCGGTTCTATGATAAACTTTGGATCAGCGGCTGGTACCTTAACAAACATTTTCTCAGGACAGTTATAATAGTCTGCAAATGCTGGTTCGCCACGTGTAGCCACATAGTCGCCTTCCTTAACGGTAGAAATATCTTTACCTACCTTGGTAACCATACCTAAACTCTCGTGTCCTTGTATCGTCTTTGGCAACATCTGAAATGTTCCACAGTACATATCGATGTCAGAACGACAAACACCTGTATAGATAGATTTTACTTCAATCTCGTTAGCCTTGTGTGCGGGTTTCTTCCATTCTTCTTCGATAATATCCTTATTACCTGTTGTATAAAAAAGTCTAGTCATCGAATCTCTCCAAAAATTTATGTACCTCTAAATCTAATATATACTTGTCAGTTGTATCTTGCAACATCTTACCGTATGCTTCTGATGGGCATAAACCAAATATCCATTCGTATGTCGTACCATCACGGAAGTATAAAGTGATGGATTGTTTATCAAATCCTTCTTTCCATGATGCATATAGTTTTATTGAAATACCATTTACTGTAGCCAGCGCCAATGCCACATCATCTACATTATATATGCCACCTATGTTGACTGTCCCATAGTCTGTCGATGATATAGTATTCATATTCCATCGTTGATAACTGTGTTGCTTAAAGATGGTTCTCTTTAATATGTCTTCACCAAACAACTTAACAGCAAAACAATACAAATGTGGCATAAGATCTCTCGAAATACCACCGAATGCTCTCGCTTTGGTTGTGAACCAACTACCGGGATTAGGGATGCGATTATCGTTAATCCAGTTGATATCTACACCTATCACATCCTTTGTCTTCAGTAAATCCAACACCTCTCCGTAGTTATCCCGGTATAGATTATTTTTAACCAAGTGAAAAAATGTTCCTGTATATTTAAATCTTAGTCGATTCCACTCCCACGAGTCTGATAAACCGGGTTTATCGATAAAAATGTGTTTCGTACCGAGTTCGGCTAATCTTTCTGCGATAGGACCGTGTGTAAAGTTCGGTGTGCAAACTACTGCTAAGTCATATGCTTTAGTTATTTCGGAAATATTTTTGTATGTTGCTAGAGGTGTAGCTATATCCAACACCTCTACCTCATATCCTAACTTTTGTAATTCGGGATAATATACATTTGCACCTATCCCGCCAAATCCTGCTAATAATGCTTTCATCTTGTTCCTGAGTATTTAAGTATGTATACGAGTGCGTCTGGATCAGACAATAAAATTGTTTCGGAAGGGTATTTGAGCAATCCATTATCTTTTCTGGAATATTGTACAGGTAATACCCTGAGTTGTTTTGGTGTGATCTTTTTTATACAACAGATATACAATCTATTACTATCAGAAACAGCTACATAGTCGCCTTCTTTTAATTCTTGTCCTAAAATATCTTTGTGTTCGGGTATTTCTTTTAGTTTTGTCATGTATTAGTTATTTTCTTTGTACCAACGCTCATTATCATATTCTTGCTGGAGTTGTCTCAATATTTCCTGGTCATTTTCTTTTTCTATTTCGTCATACATTGCTTGCTCCACGGCCATCTGAATAATCTCTTGTTGTGTATACTTCAACCTTTCTATAATAAGATCGGCCTCTGCATCTTTATCTATCATAATCAATAACACGAATAAGGTCATTGCCCATCCAATGCGAGCATTCTTCGTCGTTATCTTCGGCTAACTTTTTAAGCATTTTCTTAAATTCTTTCTTAGATATTTTTCTACCATCGACGATTGTTTCACCGAGATGTTTCTGTGATACAGAATTGAACATATCGTCTTCGTAACCAGAATCTATCATCGTTACTTCATCATATGCATGTTCCAGAGCGTCGGCTTCAATAACATACCGATGTCTAAAAGTAGAAATAGTATCTATTACATATAGTTTCTTTTTAGTCATTTTATACCCTTTAGTTTGTCTATCACCTTCTGTTCTTTACCCCATTGTTCTTCTTGTGCTATCCTCGAAACTATGTAGTTTTTAATCTGATGTCTAGATTCCCAAATTTGATCTTCATAGAAGGATAAGCCATTACACGGACAATCTAACACAATAGCAATGTTCCCTACATCTTTAGACATTACACAATCCACATCATAATGCATTATTACTCTACTAGGATATTTTTGTTGTTTCTTTAATGCTTCCTGCAAAAAACTCTCATAGTCTTCGGAAACCGAGTTAGGACAATAATGTTCCCGGCCACAAAAACCACACTCCATATGGTTAGAACCGCCACCCGATAGTGCATCTAAAAACATTTTGGATGGTTTTGTAGGAGATGTATAATAACTCAAATCTCGAATTCCTTTGCTTTATCGTATGATACACTGAACCCGGCAGCATGTTCGTGCCCGCCTCCACCATATTTTACTGCAATATTACCCACATGTAAACCACCTTCTTCAGATCGAAGACCAAACTCCCGTCTATCTGTTTTATCATAATAATAAGCAGAAAACGGTTCGCCTTTAGCAAGAAGATGACACATATCCGAACCCAGCATATAAGGAACATTAGCTACAGGAATAATATGACCATCGATATTCATTCTCCTAACAACTACACCAGCAAGCTCTTTTATATCTTTATGATGTTTTCTTTCTATAGCAACACCTTCTGTTATTTGTTGTGGTATAGCTTGTGTCATAAGCATATCCCAGTTTTCGAAAGTATAATCATAACTGAATATATTAGACTGAATTTCTTTGGTGCCCGGTATTAAGAATTTCCAGCGATCCCTATCATCTATGTGTTTAACAATAACAGGCACTTCTTTGTCTGGGTAGAAATATCTCCATGTAAGCATAGCACCACTTTCTGTATTAGCGTGACTATACAATGTTTCAAAGTTATCAGCTTCGAACCCTGCCATATCTTTTATAGCAGTATCATGATGATCGATATGTATTACTTTCTTTGCCTTCCTAACAATGTCTTCCATGATAGATCTTTTATAGCTAAAGTCGACTATATAAACGATCTTATCTATTACATCCGGTGGCGGATTCTGATAAAAACCTGCATAGAAATCTACATTATTGTCTAATGCCTGTCTTACTATCCAAGCGGAAGTAAATCCGTCAGCACAGTTTCCGTGATAAATGCAGAGTGTCTTTGTCATAGTTCGAACTTTCTTAATATTAAACTTTTATGTCTTACATTCTTCCTACGTTTTGTTAGTTTTCCGCTGGCATATTTCGGTGTCTTCTTGTCGAAGCAAGCATATGCACACAAAAGACCGTTAAACATACCGTGCATATAGTCTTGATCTGGTGTACCGGTCGATAAACAATCACGTTGGATTTTTATCAAATTCTCTAAGCTACCTAATGCCTTTTGTAGTGTCTCATTCATTTTCTTCAGCTAAATGTACATCGTCCATATCGGCCATATCTTGCACGGATGGCAATTCATCTGGCGCAGCATCGGTAGGTTGGCCCCACATATCGACATTTTCGATAGTAGTAACAGTTTTCTTATCACCGAAACTAATACTTTCTAAAAAGTCTTTATATGTTTCTAACATTTCGTATGGATTTTTATTAGCTGGATCAAACAACTCTTCAACAAACTTATTAAAATAGATTATGTCGTTCAAAACAAAATCGCTCTTGTTGACAACTTTACCTTTTTTACCACGATATTGATACCAGTCTCTAAAATCTACATTTTGCAATGTAGCGTATGCTAAATCAGCTAACCGATTGATTTCCTGAACTGCATGAATATGATTATAGACATTGTGTGCCATAACAAGTGCATAACTGGTTGTATCCCAACTTGTTTTACCTATCTTATTATTCTTATTTGTATCGGTAGGACCCATTACACAAATATCACCACTTGTTAATCTATCGTTGATAGGGCTTTGATAAGGCATAGCATATTGTGTGCCTTTTATTCCTTTATCGTCCAATCCTTTACCCATAGAATATGTTAGTCTATCTGAAGAGAAATGTGTATAATCATAAGATAATGCGTATCCGCCAGCAGCCACAAATGGTGATGCAGCATCAAAACTAATACTAATATTAGGATTATGATATTTCTTAATCTGTCGTTCGATAGAAGTTAAATAACATGCCCAATCAAGTCTACCAATACCTAAGAAGTGAATCCAATCCTTGCCTTCTAATAGCCCGTCATCACGTAAGTTTAACAATCGTTCGAGTGTCACTCTCATTCTACGCATATTACAGCCAGCAAATGCCCAACCTTCTAATGTCCTATCTTGAGAATAACCCATTGCTTCTACCGCGTCTGGTTGACTGAAGAATTTTACAGAATCATACCAAACTTTAGAATTTTCGTTGTCGCTGCCTGACAATACATTGAGAAACTTAGTTGCACTCGGAACACGATTTTTCATAAAATAATGTAGATTACATTCGGTAACATCTAAACATTCTTGAAAACTGGTCAAACCAGTTTTTGCACTAAATGGCGGTTTAGCAGCAAAGGCGGGGACGTCTAATGTCATTGACCAATCGGCAGTATGTTCTAAGTATCGTAGAATTTCTTCTCTTAACTTATCGCCCTCCGGACCCTTAACAGTTTTCCAATCTAACTTAATAACACCTGTTGCTACTTGAAATCCGCCAGAGTCACCTACGATAATAGTTTTATCACGATTACGTTTATGGATCATCGGTTCCTTATCGTCGCATTTATCTAAACGACGTTCTGCGTGACCTGCTGAAAATAATCCATACCCATAGTGATAGTAAGAATCTTCCGGCTCTAGGAAGTTTAATCCCTGGATACCGTGTTCAAATTTTTCCGGCACCCTTTCCTTAGGAATAAATGCTGGATCAGAAATATCTTTTCCTAAGTGTGTGGTATAAAATCCACTGATTGCAGGTAGGTATTTAGCCCACTTCCCGTCATCATGCCTTTTAGTTAAGTTAATACCCATTATCGCCCTTTATTAAGACTTGCCAGCAGGTAGAAGATAAGAATACTTACCGATACCACTATCCACTTCGATCTTCATAACACCCATGTCCGAAAAACACATTGTGGTAGATGATGCTGTTTCGCTCAACTTAAGAATACTTAATACTTGTGACAGTGGCCACGACCATTGGTGTTTCATTGTGCCTGTCACATTATCTGCAAAAGGAACAATAGTTCTATCTGAAACTCCAGCACCTACATTAAGATTGAGAACACCCTTGTCAACTGTAACGACAAATCGCTTCTCAAAGCCACCCAACACACTTTGGAAATATGCAAGTTCTGCAATCTTTTTCTTTTCGGGAGAAATAGTTACATTCCATGTTGCACCCTTAAATGGGGGGACCTTAATCTGTTCATTGATCATTTGATCTCCCATAAAACGATAGTTCGATGTGTGACCTGTACCGCTTGAGAATTTTAACTCTGTCGGAACATCAGCACCATTTTTTGTTTCTGTAACAATATTTACAGATGCTTTACCTCCAGTAAACAATGGAAAATCCATAAAGCCCTTTAAAATAGCTATACGAGATAAACCTATCGTTGCATCAATGCCAGTGATAGGTTGATACATTGTGCCAAAAATAACAACGGTTTTGTCTGCGTCGATTGCTTCTATCTTTGCATCCGTTGTTGTACCTACAATCTTTACCGCATCAACAAACCCTAACGAATTAGTGTGTTTTACGATATCTTTAAAACTATCAATCATGCTCATTTTTATTTTCCTTTATGTTATTTGTTTAAATATGCTAATTTAGTCATATTCGGGTGGCGTGTAATTGCCTATTTTCTTTAATCTGACTCGTTCTGATAATATTTCGTCTTTACGAAATCTGCGTTCCCAATCCATAAAAGAGCACCCCTCTATTATAATTGCATAATCAGACTTAAACTGAGAAAATATATCATCTAATCTATCATACGAGACAGATGTTCCATCTACTAAAGACGGAGTTAATAATCCGGCCCTGACCATCTTTAGAATTAGTACCCGAGCATCCTTACTAACGACTTCGTCTGTATCTATTAATAATCGTATACCAAGTTTTCCTTTAAGAGATAGTAACAATGTTGCTGCTAAATTCTGTCCACGATATTTAGGTAATGTATAAATTTCCCTAAGTTTACATAGTCCGTTTTTCTCTGGTTCTACAATAACATATGATTTCGGGGTATTATCTCGATCTAATATGCCCAATACATAATATCCGTTCCATAAGTCACTCATAATCATATAGCCATCCATATCACATTCATGTTTAGAATGATTGAATACAGGAATGTTTGGATCAAGGAGTTCTCCACTAAATATCTCACTTATATTCATACTAAGCCTTTTCCTGTACTAATAAAATAATCAATATGTATATTTAATATCTTATTTAATTGCTGTTTCTTATGATTAAATTTTATATACAATCTTAAATTCTCTTCAAACGATTTACTTCTATCCTCTTGATAGCCGAATCTCATTTCCCATAATGCATAATAATATTCATAAAAAGCTATACCTTTTTCCGGTTCTGGATAATCGTCTGTTTCGGATTCTAATCTAAAATCTATTTCAGTTTTTTCTTCGAAGACAGGACAATCCAACCGTTGTTTAATAACACGATGCGTCTTGTATATCTCGTCGGGAATATCTCCTTCGAACCACTCCGGTTTTTCTGTAGAATCCAACTTCCTTATATAGTATTCTTTTATTGTCATACCCGATCCTTTATTATAAAACATAATACAATATTTTATAACGAAAGTCAAGAACTTCTTCAACTTATTACGAAATTCACATATTACATGTTACTGAAATCAAATAGAGTTTCCAGATGTGCATGTTCTTTGTTAGTTCTGGAAAGATCCCACTTAAGCACCCCTAACAAGTTTTTTACCTTTTGGTCAACTACACCGGCCATCATATCGTCGCTATCGAATGGCAATGATAAGAACCATTCGGGTAGATGTGATTCATCTACCGGATATGCGATGCTGGTTAATCTATTGTCCGTTGTTTCTTTTAACTTACATACAATAACTTTTTGTCCGTCAACAATACGCATAGTATGATGATCCATATTGGATTCTTTTAAGTTATTCCATGCAAGGCTGGCAGATACATGACCCGGTACATGCAAGTTTCCGGATTCGATACCTTTAAGTTTCTTGACACCTGCATCTGCAATCTTTTCTCTGTAGTGCGTTAGCCTATTAACTGCTCGTGGTGTGCCTTGTTGCCAAGGTTTCATACTCTCGAATTTTTCCTTAAACAGTCTTACTTTCTCTATCACTGCTGCTTCGCCCTTATCTGTTAATGTATCCATCAATATTTCAGATAAGAATTGTTGTACAAATTTCGGTGTATCAGCCCTTTTAAGGTCTAACCCCATGGCTTTTACTTTTCCTACCTTTCCACCTACATCGAGTCTAATACCATCTTTATCATACATTAAACAAGCATAACGCTTCTTAACTATCCATAGACCGGTCTCTGATATGGTTTCTCGAGAACTAGCAATAACTCCGGTGGACCGTTTGATAGGTACATTTAGTAACTTTGATAAAAATTCGGGGAAGGTTGCCGAAACTGCCTTAGCCAAATCATTATATAGATCGACAATGCTTTCTTTGGTCCATTCTATCTCTCCACTATCTATCTCGTCCTTTAATATAGGATATGCAGAGAAATAACATGAATCGGTATCCCCATAAACCACTGCCCTACCATAATGATCATATTCTCCCGATATCATTTCGTTGGTTTTAGCAGCCATATGCTTTGTAATAGTTCTACCAGTAAGAGTAGTGGATTGCCCCAATCTTTGGTCAAAAAATCTGCTTCCTGCATTTAACAAGGCACCGTATGCCGAGTTCAAGTTAATCTTTTTAACGAGCTGTCTCTTATCCCAGAAAGCTACGATTAGTTTCAACAGTTTTTGATCACGGTGTATTGCTTTTCCTTCCTTGACCATTAAGTTATGTTGATTCATATATTGAACGACACGCTTTTTATGTCCTTCGGAAATGATTTCTTTTAACTTCTTGGGTTTATACACTTCTGCATCAATATATGGGTCTGCTTTCGGTTCGACATCACTTATGTCACCATTTGTAAATAAATCCTCGGGAACATTTACACCTTCTATCTTAGCATTATCTTCGATATTTTGATAGTTAGTCATAATACCCTGCAACACCTTACGCTCTGTATACCAGCGTGTTAATAGACTAGGAATAACACCGTCCGTATTAGTTTTAAATATTGTACCGTTTGCACTAATACACCATGGTTGCCCACTTTCAAATATTAGATCGTGTAATTCTTTACCTGTTAATTCAAATTCGGAACCATCCTCCATATCCAATATTAACGGTGTACCGATATCTTCATTATAAAAATCTTCCATCTCTAATACATTAAATCTATCGTTCCACCACGAAGCAAATGTATATTTTGCACCCTTCTTCATCCAATCTTCTATTGCTTGATTTGTGCGGTCTAATCTTATTTGACCTATAATCATTTCAGGACTCATGTTAAGCGTTCTGATAACAGACGGATAAAGAGACTTCATATCAGTAGATGCAATCCATCTATGCAATCCTTTCTTCGGTGTTGCTACCCAGCCGCCTGCTGCTCTTGTTTCGGCCTCGTCGTCGTGTTTTTTGTTAGGACCCACCATTCCGCGATTATGCGCCTCCATCAATACATTTTGATCGGTCACCGCCACAGCCCCCATTGTAGTCTGTATTAACACACAGCTAGAATGCGCGATAGAGTTAGATAGATCGATGAACTGTAGTTTTCTATCTAGCTGATCTAATAATCTAGTATCTTGTATATTGTACTCTAAAAACTTCTTGAAGTCATCATTATATAATTCGTCTAGTGTACCTTCGTATTGAACTTTAGTTTCGCCTAATTCTACTTCAGCAATGGCGTTAAGTGCATAACTATGGCGTTCTTCGTAGTTGTATTTTTTATAGATAGCCATATAGTCGATAGATATTCTACCTATTAGATCATATGTAAAAGCTTCTTTACCACCACGCTCGTATTTTCGTTCTTTGGGCATGTAGTCCCAGAGACACATCCTTCTTGCAGCTTGCTTACCTAATATTTTCTTTATTCGATTAACAGTGTAAGGAATATCATATACTTCTGAATTCCATCCGGACAATACATCAGCATCTTCGATAATATCCATAAAAGTATTAAGCATTTCACCTTCGTCTTTGAATAGTATCGTATTGCCTACTTCATTGGCTATTTCATTTGCTTCTTCCCAGGTATGTGTATCGGGGGGTATAGCTAAACATATGATTTCATCTAACCACTGCAAATGCACCGATATAGCAGTGATATAGTTGTCTGCATCTCCAGGATCAGACCAGCCGCGTTCCTTATCGAAACTAGTTTCAATGTCGAAAAATGCTACATTTAGTTTAGGTGCTTCGCCACTATGATAGTTATATTCGAGACAACGAAAGACAGGATCTACATCTGCTTCCCAACTTTTAACATTACTAGATAATGTTTTTACTAGTTTTTGTTTTTCGCTAAAAGATTTCGGTGTTACTTTCTTAACTGGATCGCCAAATATAGTTTTATAAGAACCGCGTGGGTCTGTAATAAAGAAATGAAAATCGGGCTGGTATTCTTTATAAACACGAACCCCATTTATTCTTTCTACTATCTTGATTGTTTCTTCTTCGCCTGATCTCTTAAGGATAGCATCAATATACATTTATCCTAGGCCCCCGGCCTTATATAATTCGTCCAGTTCGTCGAATGCTTCGCGTTGATCGTTCATTGTACCTTTTTGTACTGCTTTGATTAGCTTGTTCAGTTGTGCAGGTTTCACTTCTAGTTCTTCAGCAATGGCCTTCACTGTATCGCTTAGCCCTTCCTTTAGATCTTCCACTTCCTGCATGACTTGCACGCCATCTGCAACCAACTGTTTTAATCGTGCAATATTTTCCGGGCTTAGTTTTGCCATATAACTCCTTGAACTTGTAATGTTTTACTTAGCGATTATACTAGTATAACCTCGAAGTTTCTGAAAGTCAAG
>JANYJT010000129.1 GCA_025358395.1 Bacteroidia bacterium | reverse complement strand
ACTTTGGTTTCTGAATCAGACTGTAGAACTGAAAAAACTGGACGGAAAAAAACAAAATTGTCAGCACCGCCATGATCATATATCTTTTTTTCTTAAAATAAAAGAAGAGTAGCGCTGTCAAAGCCAAAACGGCTCCTGCTGCGTTCAGCCATCCGGCAGATATTAATATCCCGGCAGTTTCTGCCAACTGGCTTCCAACGGGAAAATGTGCAGGACTGATTTGAAAAAGATTGTAGTAGATTGAAACCAATCCGCTGACGATTAATACTCCCCAGCCGGAAAAGGTAAATATGGCTTTTTTATCAACAAATCCAATGACCACCAATGTGATGCCAATAAAAATCAGCCACAAGGGAATGAGCATTGGAAGATAAAGTTCATGAGTTTGCATAGGCGAACCGGAATTAAAAAATAACTGATTTTGATGATGCAAAATAGCAATTATCCTTGAAGATCGACTCCAAATTATTGTCAAAATTAGGTTTAGTCAAAAAGGTACTCGTGCCAAGCTCATATTTCATTATTTTTGCCCAAAACACATTTATTGATGACAAACAATCATGAGTTAACAGTTGATCCCAAAGCCAAAGGACTAATCTTCGATATTGATGGCACCATTTCTGACACTATGCCAATCCATTTATATGCCTATCAACAGACTGCTGCAGAATATGGATTTGAAATCTCTTCAGATCTGTTCTATAGTCTTAGCGGAATTCCTGCCTATCAAACGAGTTGTATCTACAAGGAAAAATTTGGAAAAGATTTTGATCCTCAAGAATTTGCAGATAAGAAGGAGGCCTATTTTTTAAAAAATATTTTCAAGGCAAAGCCGATTCTGCCGGTTGTTAAAATCATAAAGGAATATGCAGGTAAACTTCCTATGGCTTGCGGAACGGGTGGTTCCAGATTCTATGCGATAAAGACACTTGAATTGGCAGGTGTTCTTCCTTATTTTGAGCACGTCGTAACCGCAGAGGATGTTGAAAATCACAAACCACATCCGGATACCTTCCTGAAGGCGGCAGAATTGATTGGGGTAGCACCCGAATATTGCCAGGTTTTCGAAGACAGTCCGCTGGGAATTCAGGCTGCCGAAAGTGCAGGGATGATGGCCACGAATGTATTACCTTACTGTAACCTTCTTTAAATGAAATTTAAAGTATGCACTTCAGGATAACCGCAGATTTTATCCCGACCGGGGATCAGCCTGAGGCCATAGCACAGCTGAGTGAGGGGATTCAATCCGGTATTCCTTATCAGACGCTGTTGGGCGTGACTGGTTCCGGCAAAACTTTTACCATGGCCAATGTGATCGAAAAAGTGCAGAAACCAACGCTGATCCTGAGCCACAATAAAACATTGGCAGCGCAGCTTTATGGCGAGATGAAGCAATTTTTTCCTGAGAATGCAGTGCAGTATTTTGTTTCTTATTACGACTATTACCAGCCTGAAGCCTATCTGCCGGTGACGGATACCTTTATTGAGAAAGATCTCGCCATCAACAAGGAGATTGAAAAGCTGCGGCTGGCTGCGACTTCCTCGTTGTTGTCAGGCAGAAGGGATATCGTGGTCGTTTCATCGGTTTCCTGTATTTATGGCATCGGTAATCCTGAGGATTTTCACGCCAATGTTACTCATGTAAAACTGAGGGACCAGCTGGGGCGAAATGTGATGCTCAGGAAGCTTGTTGACGCGATGTATTCCCGCACCGACGCAGATTTCCAGCGTGGAAATTTCAGGGTAAAAGGAGATTCTGTCGATATTTTCCCCGCCTACGCGGATGATGCTGTCCGGATTCAATTCTTCGGAGATGAGATTGAGGAAATTTCTACTTTCAATCCCGAGACTGGTGCTTTTCTTCAGCTACACGATCATTATTCAATTTATCCGGCCAATATTTTTGTCACCACGAAGGATAGGACCAAAGCGGCCATTCGTCAGATTCAGGATGATTTGGTCAGACAGATAGATTTTTTTAAGAGCACAGGAAAACATCCGGAGGCCAAGCGCATTGAAGGCCGGGTTAATTATGATCTGGAGATGATCAGGGAGTTGGGCTACTGCCCTGGTATTGAGAATTATTCGCGTTACTTTGATGGAAGGTCACCGGGCAGCCGGCCATTCTGTCTGCTCGATTTTTTCCCCGATGACTTTTTGATGATTATCGACGAGAGCCATGTCACCATGCCGCAGATCCGGGCCATGTACGGAGGCGACAGGTCGCGCAAAACAACATTGGTGGATTACGGTTTCAGGTTACCGGCAGCCATCGACAACCGGCCATTAAAATTTGATGAGTTTGAAGCCGTTGCCAAACAAGTAGTGTATGTGAGTGCAACGCCGGCCGACTATGAACTGCAGAAAAGTGAAGGGGTGATCGTGGAACAAATCATTCGGCCAACAGGATTGCTCGATCCGATCATTGAAGTGAGGCCGGCCCACAATCAGATTGATGACCTGATTCATGAAATCCATCTCCGGATTGAAAAGAATGAAAGAATTTTGGTCACTACCCTCACCAAACGAATGGCTGAAGAGCTTTCCAAATATTTCGACCGTATCGGAATCAAATGCCGTTATATCCATTCCGATGTAGATACCATGGAGCGGGTAGAGATTATGGAAGAGCTTCGGAAAGGGGGTTTCGATGTTTTGGTTGGAATCAATCTGTTGCGCGAGGGTCTCGACTTGCCGGAGGTATCACTGGTGGCTATTCTGGATGCCGACAAGGAGGGATTTCTTCGCTCTGAACGGTCGCTCACCCAGACTGCAGGACGCGCAGCCAGGAATTTAAATGGTCTCGTGCTGATGTATGCAGATAAAATTACCGACTCCATGCAAAAGACAATCGATTCGTCCAACTACCGCAGAAACAAGCAGCACGA
>JANYJT010000122.1 GCA_025358395.1 Bacteroidia bacterium | reverse complement strand
GTAGTTTAACTGACATCTGGCAACTAAATCGTAACTTTACGGAGTTCTAAATTTGAAAGATGAACCAACTAAAAAAATACACAATTCCGGCCATGCTCCGCAATAGTTTTGGTCAGTTCGGACCAAGACCATCTCTGGTTTTTGCAGGGGAAGAGAGCTGCACATACGCGCAGCTTGAAGCACAGATTAATCGGGTAATTTGTCTGCTTATTTCTTTTGGAATTACCAAAGGGGATAAAGTTGCAATACTGAGCACCAATATGCCCAACTGGGGAATCGCCTATTTTGCGATCGCATCTACCGGTGCAATTGTTGTGCCCATTCTTCCGGATTTTTCGGTCATCGAAATCAACAATATCATCGAACATTCTGAACCTAAGGCGATTTTCGTCTCAGAAAATCTTTTGGTTAAGATTGAGCGGTTAACAAATGACCCATCCAAAGTGATTATCGGGATTGAAGCATTTGAAAAAATTTCAGGTCTTGATGCTACCGTGGAAAATTCCACTGAAAATGTCGCAATTGACCTCGTAGAAGAAGATGATCTCGCTTCAATCATCTACACCTCAGGAACAACCGGAAAATCGAAGGGTGTCATGCTCACCCATAAAAACATCGTTTGGGACGCACAACAAGGCGGCCTGATTCATCAAATCAATTCGAATGACAGGTTCTTGTCCTTGTTGCCACTTTCACACGCTTATGAGAATACCATTGGATTTATTTTTGCGGTGATGTTTGGCGCATCGGTCCATTACATCAGGAAACTTCCAACTCCTGCAGTTTTACTTCCAGCCTTGCAGACGGTAAAACCAACGATCATGCTCACCGTTCCGTTAATCATAGAGAAAATTTACAAAAAGCAAATTCAGCCGGTATTCAGTAAAAATTTAGTCATCCGGCTATTGTATGGAATCCTTCCTGTTCGGTTACTTCTCAATCGCATGGCCGGTAAAAAGTTGCTGAAGACTTTCGGGGGAGAGTTAAACTTCTTCGGAATTGGTGGTGCAAAGTTGGATCCAAACGTTGAAAAATTTCTGAAGGAAGCCGGATTTCCTTATTCCATTGGATTTGGTTTGACAGAGACGGCTCCATTAGCGGCAGGAGCCGGACCGGGCGCCACACGGTTGAACACAATTGGGCCGGCCATGCCTGGATGTGAAGTGAAGATCAATCAGCCGGATGGCAAAAATGGTCAGGGAGAAATATGGATCAAAGGGCCAAATGTGATGAAAGGATATTACAAGGAACCTGCCTTAACCAAAGAAGTCCTAACCGAAGATGGATGGTTTAAAACCGGGGATTTAGGTTCATTTGATAAAATGGGTTACCTGGCATTTAAAGGTCGCCTGAAGAATATGATTGTCAGTGCTTCAGGGGAAAATATCTACCCCGAAGAGATCGAATCGGTGATCAATAATTACAAACATGTCGTTGAATCACTCGTTATTCAACGGAAAGGAAAACTTGTCGCGCTTGTACGTCTTAATATGGAAGAGCTGGAAGTTCAATACCAGATTTTACTGGACCAGGCAGAGCTTTACAATGAAAAGATGAATGAATTGATGCAAGAACTTCAGCTATATGTGAACGGGCATGTCAGTAAATTTTCTCAGGTTCAGGTGGTAATTATTCAGGCGGAGCCATTTGAAAGAACACCGACGCAAAAGATTAAAAGGTTTCTCTATGCATAATCGGGACATTATTAAATTCTGTTTATTAAACTATTTAGCAATGAAGATTCTATCTGTCTTTTTGATTTTTACTTGTTTCTCTCTTTCTGCGATCGCACAAAAGATGCCTACCGGGAATCCGGCCGATTTCAAAGTGAAAACTTGTCTGCACTCCATCGGATATTCAGGATTGTGGCGAGGTCAAGCCAAATTGACAGTCGATGAATTTCTGGTCAAGGCGAAAGAACTTGGATTTGACGGCGTCATGCTGATGGCCAAACGGCCGCATCTTTCATTGCTTGATTACGACAAAGATGCCCGAAAAAAGCTCAGGCAAAGGATTGCTGATCTGGGATTGACACTGGTCGGACTTGCCGGATATTCTGATTTTACAGCAGGCATAGACAAAGTTGGCATCCCTCATACTGAAATTCAGGCGGCCTATATCGGCCAGCTGGCTGAGCTGGCACAGGATCTGGGCACCAATTTGGTCCGCATTTTTACTGGTTATGAGCGCCCGGGTGTTCCTTATGACAAGCAGTATGCATTGGTAGTTGAAGGGATCACCCTGGCAGCCAAAGAGGCCCAAAAGTATGGTGTCACGCTGGCGGTACAGAACCACCACGACATTGCCCTTCATCATGATGCCATGTACTGGATGCTGAAAGAGATTAATATGCCCAATGTAAAAGCCGGCTGGGATGCCTGGTCGCCCAATCTGGAAGGCTTGTCCAAAGAGGAAATCAGACAATCCATCCTAAAAATGAAACCTTACATTGCCATGACCATTGCCGCAGATTATATTAAAATGCCAAGATATCGCTACGACAATTACCTGACAAATTATGTAGAAGAGAAACCTGCCCTGATGCGTGCGGCAGCCATGGGCGAGGGCATCATCGATTACAAAACCTTTTTTGGAACTTTAAAGGAAATCGGATACCAGGGATATATCACTTATGAAATGTGCGAAGTTCTGGACGGGGGAGGATCTATTGAAAACCTGGATGCGACAGCAAGAAAATTCCTGGCTTACGTGAGAAATATGTAAAATAAAAAATGTGGCGTTCAGCCACATTTTTTATTTTACATATTTCTCAAAGAAATCAAGCATTGTAGCCTTGGTGTAATTATTTACCCTTTGCGCAATGTCCATGGTGTGGGGCCATCCGGGTACCGGACAATAAACATTGATAACTCCGAGACTATCCATTTTGTGCTTTAACAATTCGGCCTGACTGATGGGGACCAACATATCGCGGGTACCATGAAGGATCAGGGTAGGAGGGGTCTCCCTTGTAACATAAGTAATTGGAGAGGCTTCAACGTATAATTGAGGGGCTTCCCGGTAAGTGTGGGCCATAAACCCTGTGATTGTGGGATGGTTACGGGCATATTCGGTTGTAAAATCTGTAGGTCCGTAAATCTCGACCACAGCCTTGATCTTAAGTTTAGAGGCATTTGAAGCCAATTTGTTTGTGACGGAATCCTTTTTTTTCCACCCAAAAGCTGCGAGCATGGCCAGATGAGCCCCCGCTGAACCACCGATCAGGCAAATCCTATCAGGATCGTAGCTGTATTTTTCCCCGTTTTGATACAAGAAATCGCGGGCATCCAGAATATCTTCCACGCAAGCAGGGTAGGGCGCTACCTTTAAAAACCGATAGGAAATGGTTGCTGTTACATAACCAAGTTTTGCAAAGTAGGTAAGGTAAACCAAATAATCGGCGCGGTCACCACCTCTCCAGCCACCCCCATGGATGAAAACCAGCAAAGGTGCGGGTTTTGTCAATCCTCTGGGTCGGTAAATATCCAGTTGGAGAGATCGTCCATGGATATTTTTGTACTCGATATTCTTTATCGCTTCAACATTATCCGGGATATCAGGTGTTTTGTTGATAAGCGACTCCAAACCTGAATAGAGCGCCACTATCGTAGGTATTTCGAAGTAATACCCCATGGGCGCTTTTTGGGGATTCAGGGAAGACCAGATCCCGGGAATAAACATCAGAAAAACAAGAAGAAGAAGTGCAATTAATATGCTGTATAATGCTCTTTTAATGGTTTTCATTTTAATTCGTTAATTTGTAGTAGTTGTAATTTGAAGGCAATTTAGCTTTTATTGAGCTTTCCAGACAGTAACTCCAGCCACCGGAAGCTCTTTTGTGCCAATCAGAATTTGAGTCTTAGCGGGAATATTCAACAGATAGATCTTGTCCGAATAATTGACTGCAATCCCTAACCCATCACGGTATTCGACAGATACCCCTTCAGGATAATTCTCAACCTTGATTTTAAGTTGAGCATATAGATTGGTTAGCAGCTCTTTTTCGAGAAGTCCGTTGTTGCTGTCCACTCCTACATAAGTGACCGTTCCTTTTCCCAGTTTCCTGGAAATGACTGCCGGTTTTCCTGCATAAAAATCTCCCTGGAAGGTACCCAAAACATTTGTGCCAGCTGCAGGTTTTAGAATCTCGCCCCATGTTTTCCAGGCATATTTTTTAGTACCCATCAAAACCGAGTCTTGCGCATGAGGCATCGGCAGATCGTAAAATTCTATTTCAGCACCGATCAGATCGTATATGGGTGCAGCAAATTTTGCCTCCCACAAATGGCCTTCGCGGTCTTTGTGACCGGTGCGGCAAGTTAGAATAAGATTTCCTCCATCTTTGGCGTATTGAGTCAATTTGGAGATTAAATCTTTGTCGATTTGCTGGTAGGCAGGAGCTATCAATACCGGATATTTGGAAAAATCTGCCTGGTCGGCAATGAAATCAACAGGAGCACCAAATGCTTTCAATGGTTTGTAATATTTCAATATATGATCCATCGAATTCCATTGGTTTGTTTGTTTGTTCATGTCCATGCCCCAAATATTCTCATTGTTAAAAAGGATGGCTGTTTTCCTGGCAGCATACTCCGCGGGTACTGTCAAGGTAGATCTGAACCCATTTCTCAACATTCCAATTTCCTGTATGAATTTTTGATATTCGAGACCTCCGGGAGTGGGAGTGACCCCATCAGTTCCAACAATTCCATAATGGTATTGCTCATATCCAACAAGTGGCGCCCGGTACCGATAGGTGCAAACCAAACTACTGCCACCTGCAAACTGATGCCATAACCACATCCTCACAGCTCCCGGTAAAGGTTGTGGATTGATTGAACCCCAATTTACCTGACCGGGTTGAAGTTCCATTACCCCATAAACCGGCGTTTTGGGCCTGAAATAATCGTTGGCCATAGCAATACTCAACGGATCTCCAAGGCGATAACCTTTTCTTCCAACACCCATTGAGCTTCCATAAACCATGTACCTGGTGTAGGTTATGAAATCAAGTTGGGTACTCTTTCCAATATAGCCTCCATCGTAATTCGGTATATAGTTGGTCGTTACCCATTGGTTGGGGGAGGAATACTTTTTGATGGTACTTGCCTGGTCATCCAAAAATGTGGCAGTTTCATTCGCTGCAAAGCGGTAGTGATCCAGGCGTTGGTTCAGGTTCATGCCCCACTGTTTGTGTTGGGGGATGTTGATTTGAGCAAAATTGCTGTAAGTATTGCTCCAGAATAGAGTACCCCATGTGGTATTAAGGGCATCAATGGTTTGGTATTTTTTCTTCAGCCAGTCGCGGAAGCGTTGCCGGGCATCAGGATTGTAATCAAAAAATGTTCGTGGTTCATTATCCACCTGCCAGCCCATGATCCGTGGATCCTTGCCATAGTGACGGGCCAGTTGTTCAATCATTTTTAGTGAATAACTCCTGTAGTAACTACTTGAGAAAGACGCATGTTGTCTTGATCCATGATCCATTCGGGTTCCATCCTCATTGAGAGATAATATCTCAGGATGCTTTCTCGATAACCAAACAGGCGGGGTGCATGTGGAGGTGCACATAATTACAGGTAATTTGTATTTTGCCGCGAGGGCAACTGCTTTGTCAAGCCAGGCGAAGTCATATTTTCCCTCCTCAGGTTCCAGCTGAGCCCAGGCAAACTCTGCAAAATGGGTAAATTCGAAACCCATTGCTGCAATATTTTTCAAATCCCTGTCCCATTGGGTGGAGTCCCAATGTTCAGGATAGTAATACACTCCGGTAGTGATAAGCTGATTTTTCTGAAAATAATTCTCATTAGGTTGGGCATTGGCAAGAAATGCCACAACAACGAATAATAGTGTAAGTCTGATTTTTTTCATGTGTACTGTATTGTATGCGATTCAGACAAAAATACACAAATAATTAAGTGAATTTTAGCCCTGAGTTTTTCCATTTTGATAGATTTAACAGCTAGAATCGATATAAATATCAAATTGCAATTCAAACATTTTAATGATGCACGCTATTTAAATGGTTTAAAACGAAAAATTTGTCTAAATTGTAACTGCAAAGCCCTTTTTTGAATTGGTGATTGCTAAATTTGTGATGAAAACAAAAAATATTATTTGTAGTTTTAACCTATCCGTTAATGAGGTAAATTATCCTATTTATGAATGATCATAACTCACCTATTCATCCTAAAATTTCGAATAAAGCACAAAATGCCACCAATTCCAGACGTACATTTTTTAAACGGTTTGGTTTGGTTGGAGCCGCGGCAACCGCTGCAGGTGCTGCCATCTATGCCGGTTTCAATTATGAAGAAACCAAGCCGGATCATGAATTTGTAAAAGTGCTGACTGCCGACAACAAGTTGGTGGAAGTGCCGCGTGACCAGATCAAAAATATGCAGGTCGATCTAACCCGACTGCAAAAACTTGGCAGAGAAGGGTTGTCTGGTCATCGTTGGGTGATGGTCATTGACCTTGCCAAATGTCGTAATGCACGTAAATGCATTGAAGCATGCCAGGGGGCACATCATCTGCGTCCATATGAGTACCATCTCAACACCTTGATCATGCAGGAATCTGTCAATACTGCACCTTATTATATGCCCAAACCATGTCAGCATTGCGATAATCCACCGTGTGTAGCAGTTTGTCCGGTTGATGCTACTTTCAAAAGACAAGATGGTATTGTATTGATTGACAACGCACGCTGTATCGGATGCCGTTTTTGTATAGCTGCCTGCCCTTATTCCGCGAGGATGTTTCATTGGGAAGAACCTTTGGTTGTTGAAGCCGACAAGGGAAAGGAATACAACATCGAACTGAATGTACCACAGAAGAAAGGTACCATCTCAAAATGTCTTTTCAGTGCCGACAGACTTCGGGAAGGTAAATTGCCCTATTGTGTATCGGCGTGTCCCAATGGTGTTTATTATTTCGGTGACGAGAACCAGGATGCAGTTACCAATGGAACGACAAAAGAAACTCACCGTTTGAGTGAATTATTAAGCGTTAATGCCGGGTACCATTTGATGCCGGAACTTGGGACCAAACCCCGTGTTTATTATCTTCCTCCCAAGAATCGGCTGTTTGAGTTCAAGGATGAACGGTTGCCGGGCAATGAAAAAGCATAAACAACATTTCGTACCAGATAAGCAAAACTGCCAAATATTATGACACGAATCTTTTTAGTGCTATTATCAATCACACTTTTTGCATGCAGGCTTTCTGCCCAGGAATGGATTGTTCCTGCCGAAAACGGAGCAAAATTGAGCCCTTTTGCCTTTTCGGATTCCACCCGGAAAGCTGGAGGCGACCTTTACAACTTAAATTGCAAATCCTGTCATGGTGATCCCGGGAAAAATAATGCTGTCAAGCTTGTTCCTCCACCACCTGATCCTGTTTCAATCCAGATGCAGAAAAATACAGACGGTGCGATCTTCTACAAGGTTTCTGAGGGTCGTGTGCTGATGCCATCCTTTAAAAACACCTTATCCACGGCAGATCTTTGGCGCATCATATCGTTTATCAGAGGATTCAATGATAAATATTCGCAAGAGGTTGCATCAAAACCTGCAGCAGGATCTTTTCTTGAAAAAGTGAATTTTCAAATCTCCTGGGACAAGGATTGGGGGCAAGTGCAGGTTGTCGTTACCTCTTTGAAAGAGATGAAGAGATTTCCTGTAACAGGTGCTGAGTTGAAACTTTTTGCAAAGAGATATTTTGGGAATCTTCCCATTGGTGAGGTTAAAACAACTGATAATCAGGGAATCGCACTTTTCAGCTTTCCTTCCAACTTACCGGGTGATTCGGTAGGAGTTGTAACATTGGTGGTTCAGCCGGTTGATCAGAATGCATTTGGAGGGTCCAGCGCTGAGACTTCATTGGCTATTGGGATTCCAACCAATCGTCCTGCATTAAATGAGCAAAGGGCCTTGTGGAACGTGGTTCAAAAATCCCCGGTATGGCTTTTGCTGACCTTTATACTTGCTGTTCTGACTGTTTGGGGATTTATCGTTTATGTGATGCTTCAGCTCAGAGTTATATTCAAATCCGGATCAGAAAAGAATCCGAGTAAATAATTTTCTTATTCTTCAGATATGAAAAAAATGTTTGTGTTGAGTCTTTTTATTGTATTTGCAATCGAAATGCAGGCGCAGATACCTGTCAGCAAAGAGGTCGAGATCGGTATTGTAGAGAAATTAGGACAGACAATTCCGCTTGAGCTAAAATTTTGCAACGAAAAAAACGATACAGTCTCCCTGCGAAGTATTATCAATAAACCCACAATCCTCTCGTTCGTCTATTTCGATTGTCCCGGAATGTGCAGCCCTTTGCTGGATGGGATCGCGGATGTTGTCAGCAAAACAGAACTCTCTCTTGGAAAGGATTATGATATCATTACCATCAGTTTTAATACCAAGGATACTCCGGAAAAGGCCAAACAAAAAAAGCTCAATTTTGTCTCGAAAATCAAGGAAGAGCAGCGTGGCAGCTGGACTTATCTAACGGGAGAATTGGTTAATATTCAAAAAATCACTGAGTCCGTGGGTTTCAGATACAAACCTACAGGAGTGGATTTTGCTCATCCTTCTGCTATTTTTATACTTAGTCCGACGGGTAAAATAACCCGCTACCTGTATGGAATTACATTTTTGCCTTTTGAACTAAAAATGGCAATAGCTGAGGCACAAAAAGGGCTGGCACAGCCAAGCAGCAGCAAGCTCTATGATTTCTGCTTTGCGTATGATCCTCAAAGTAAAACATATACGTTGCAATTTACACGCTTGCTAGGGTCTTTCGTTCTCATCATGGGGGTATTTTTTGTGCTCTATTTATTTGTCAGTTCAAGAAAAAATTCAACTAAAAGATCTAAATAATGACTAAAATAATCACACAAGAACCGCTTAACTACTTGAACCACAAGACGGGGTTGTGGTCATGGCTCTCTTCTACCGATCACAAACGGATCGGTCTGCTTTATCTCTACTCCATTACCATTTTCTTTTGCACTGCGGCGGTTTTGGGACTCCTGATGAGAATAGAGAAAATGGCTCCCGGACAGACGATCATGACGGCACAAACTTACAATGGCATGTTTACCATCCATGGGATCATCATGGTATTTATTGTCGTAATACCTGGACTTGCTGCCGTCTTTGGAAATATTATGCTTCCGATAATGATTGGAGCAAAAGATGTAGCTTTTCCAAAACTTAACCTTTTTTCGTGGTATGTGTACATTACCGGAGCCATGCTTGGGCTCTATTCGCAGTTTGCCAATGGTCATTCTCCCGATACCGGCTGGACTTTTTATGTTCCCTATAGCGCACAGGCATCGTCCAATGTTGTGATCGCCCTGACCGCAGCATTTGTGCTGGGATTTGCTTCCATCCTTACCGGGCTGAACTTTATCGTTACCATGCACAGGATGAGGGCTCCAGGAATGACCTGGTTCCGGATGCCTCTGTTTCCATGGTCACTTTATGCCACCGCCTGGATTCAGCTACTGGCCACCCCGATTATAGGAATCACATTACTCATGGTCATTGCTGAACGAACATTTCACATCGGCTTTTTTGATCCTGCCCTTGGCGGGGATCCGGTATTGTACCAGCATTTGTTCTGGATCTATTCGCATCCGGCTGTTTACGTGATGATTTTGCCTGCAATGGGTGTTGTGACCGAGATCTTTCCAACATTCAGCCAAAAACCAGTCTTTGGATATATACCGATCGTATTTTCCAGTATGGCCATTGCACTGGTCGGGTACTTTGTCTGGGGTCACCACATGTTCACTTCAGGCATGAGCTATGAATCCCGATGGTTTTTCTCTTTACTTACATTTCTCGTTGCTATCCCAAGTGCTGTTAAAGTATTTAACTGGCTTTCAACAATGTACGGTGGATCTGTGGACTTGAAACCTCCACTTCTTTTCGCCATTTCATTTATCTTCTTGTTTACCATCGGAGGATTTACGGGATTAACGTTGGGATCCCTAGCTACTAACATCCAATTGCACAACACAGATTTTGTAGTGGCACATTTCCATTACATCATTTTCGGAGGAATGGGATTTGCCTTTTTTGCCGGTATTCATTACTGGTATCCTAAAATATATGGCAGGATGTACAATTTTAAATGGGCCAATATTTCATGGGGATTTCTTTTTGTAGGGTTTAACCTGCTCTATTTTCCCTTATTTGTAATTGGGATTCAGGGAATGCCGCGAAGATATTTCGATTTTGACCCTAAATTTCAGACAGGTGAGATGCTCTCCACCATCGGGGCATTTATACTCATCATCGGTTTGATCGGCATGATTTCTAATCTGGTATATCACATTCGTCGAGGAGCCATTGCACCTGCCAATCCATGGCATGGTGTAACGCTTGAATGGCAGATTCCCTCTCCACCTCCACACGAGAATTTTGATGAGATACCTACCATTACCCACGAGCCTTACCGGTTTGATAATCCTTTTACCAAATAAATAATACCAACCTATGTCGACAAACGAACACAGTGAATTCATAGACAGCGACACCGGGAAGATGGGAATGTGGCTTTTTCTCTTTACCGAGTTGTTTCTTTTCGGTGGACTATTCATCGTATACGCCGTGATGCGCTCTAAATATGCAGTGGATTTTCACCACGCAGCCCTGGAGCTGAATGCATTTGTTGGCGCGACAAACACGGTCGTACTTCTCGTTAGCAGTATGACTGTGGCCATGTCACTGACTGCCATTCAGCAAAATAAGGGAGGCAAAGCCATGGGATTGTTGTTTATTACCTTACTCCTGGCAGGCGTATTCATGGTAAATAAATATTTTGAATGGGGACATAAATTTTCGCTTCATCTCTATCCCGGTTCCGATGTAATGAAGACTCTTCCGCACGGTGAAATCATGTTTTTTGGACTCTATTTCATGATGACCGGACTCCATTTATTGCACGTAATCATTGGCGGAATCTTTCTTAGCATCGTGCTTTTTAAGATCAATTCAGGGAAGATTAATTCAGAACATTATTTGTTGCAGGAAAACGGCGCACTATACTGGCACCTGGTCGATCTGATCTGGATTTTCCTCTTTCCGTTGCTTTATCTTATCACTTAGTAAACTACCGTTGACACTAATTGCCGCTTTGGGCAATTGCGATAAGGAATGGATCCTGGTTTACCGAAGTTAGAAAAACAAAAATGAATTTTAAAATAGAAATCACGAATGAAAAACCATGAAAATCATATCTCAAGTGACTCACTCAACTGGAAAGTATTGATAATTCTGTTGATATTGACAACTTTATCCATACTTGCCATCAAAATTCATTTGGGAGCCTTTACTGTTGCACTGGCACTAATTATTGCTTCCGTCAAAGTCACCATCGTACTTACTTACTTCATGCATTTGAAATTTGAAAATTCTTTGCTTAGGATAATGGTAGGAGGGGTCTTTCTCCTTTTCGCAGTAATAATTGCGATCACATTTATTGATTATTATTTCAGATAATTTCCCAAACTATGGAAACACTATTCAACGAAGGGTCTAACCTGGCCGGTGCTGTCGATAGGGCTTTTATTTTCATCTTTGCCATCTCCTTTATTTTCACGATTGGGATTACTGCATTAATAATCTATATTCTGATCCACTTTTCGCGAAAGAGGAATAAAAATCCCCGACAATTTTCCCACAATACAAAACTGGAAGTTGCCTGGACTGTCATTCCTGTGATCATTGTAATGGTGATGTTCTATTACGGTTGGGAAGGATTTGCACCCATGCGTAAAGTGCCGGCAAATGCCATGCCTGTTACGGTTATTGGAAAGATGTGGTCCTGGGAATTTGACTATGGAAACGGGAAAGTCTCCAGGGAACTTGTCGTCCCTTTCAACCGGAATGTGAAGTTAAACCTTGTTTCACTTGACGTTAACCACAGCTTGTTTATCCCAGCCTTCAGGGTTAAAGAGGATGTTATTCCCGGTTACAAGAATTATTTGTGGTTTAGACCTATAATGAAAGGTACTTTTGATATATACTGTACTGAATACTGCGGACTGGCGCACTCAAACATGTTGGCGAAAGCCATCGTGGTTGACAGTCTTGATTTTAACAAATGGCTGGCTGACCTGAAAGTAACTGCCGGTCTGCCGGATCATCCCGGACTTGCCATTATCAAGGCCAATGCTTGTCTGACATGCCACTCGATGGATGGATCCAAAATTATAGGACCCTCCTTTAAAGGATTGTACGGACGGAAAACCATTGTCGTGACAAGCGCCGGGGAAAAAGAGATTGAGGCGAATGATGATTACATCAAAAGATCCATTCTTGATCCAAATGCTGAAGTAGTTAAAGGATTCAATCAGGGATTGATGCAATCATACAAGGATAAGATAAGTGATGAAGAGCTTAATAAAATTGTAGATTATTTCAAATCAGCCGTTGAGAAAAAATAATATGCGAAAACGCTTTTCTGTAATTAGCAGGCTGGTGAGGGTTCGACTTTCAATGATGGTTACCTTTTCTGCTCTGACAGGATATGTTTTATCCGGAAGCAGTGTTGGTATTGCTTTTCTGTTTCTTTCCGTTGGCGTTTTTTTGCTTTCTGCAGGCGCCTCAGTTTTGAATCAGGTACAGGAGCGCAAATATGACAAACTCATGCCCAGAACCCGTAACCGTCCCATTCCGGCAGGAGAAATTTCAGCAAGTTCGGCGACTTTCATTGCAGTGGCACTCATTCTGTCCGGGGCATTGCTTTTGTCACAAAATGGATGGATACCTGCACTCCTGGGACTTCTGAACGTGGTTTTTTATAATTTAATTTATACTCCCCTCAAGACAAAAAGCTTGCTTGCCATTCTGCCGGGAGCTCTCGTTGGCGGTGTGCCACCCTTAATCGGTTGGACATCAGCAGGATTTTCAGTAATTCATCCAAATTCAATATTCCTCTTTATATTCGTTTGCATGTGGCAGGTTCCGCATTTCTGGCTGCTGATGATCAAGTACGGAAAAGAATACGAACTGGCAGGTTTTTCCTCTATTTCTAAAATATTAAGTGAACTACAGATCAGACGAGTGGTATTTTTTTGGGGAATGATAACTTCCTTATTCCTTTTGTTGCTTCCATTTTTTGAATTTAGACTTCATTCGATCCTGATTGCTTCGCTTTTCCTTATCAACCTGTTTTTTATCAGACAATTTTATACCTATTTATTCAGCCAAAGTGAGTCCGGAACTGTTCGCAAAGCATTCATTTTGATTAATATGTATGCTATTGTTGTATTTATTTTACTGGCGATTAATGCCTTAGTATCATGATGAAAATGAAAAGAGTAGCATTTAAAATGAAATTAAATCCAGGATTTCTGGCTGAATACAAAAAACGGCATGATGAAATTTGGAAGGAGCTGTCGCAAGAATTAGCTAATGCAGGAATAACTGACTACTCCATATTCTTCGACGAGGAGAGCAATGCTCTTTTTGCCGTACAAAAGCAATCGGAGAATAATACCGCTGACAATCTGCCACAAACAGAAATAGTTCGCAAATGGTGGAAGTATATGGCAGAAATCATGGAAGTAAATCCCGACGATTCGCCGGTTTCATTGCCTTTGATTGAAGTTTTTCACATGGATTGAAGAACTTGCCTTCCTATTTTCCCAACGGATTAAATGATTTTAATCCTATTTCTCCGTTTTGAGGTATTTCCTGATAACCAGGTATTTCAACTCCGTATTTCCGGCATTGCTGATGCCATGTTCTGTTCCATCATCCGGACAATAGAAGGTCGTGTTCGGTCCTCCTTTGATGGTCTTGCCATTCAGGTAAAACTGGGCAGTACCCTCGAGCACGTAAAATATTTCGTCACCGGCATGTTTATGTGGCGCATGTGTCGCCTGTTTAGGGCCTACAACACTCATTTTCACTGTCAATCCATCTTCCAGAAAATTTTGATCAATAAACCAATATTGATAACCAACAGCCGTTTTTACCGTTTTCTCCATGTTAAACTGATTGATGCAGTTGTCGATGGTGAATTTTCTAACATTGGAAGATTGCTTTTTGGCAGATTCCTGTCCGACTAAATTGACTGATAAGAGGATGGAAAGGATCAGGACTAGAACTAATTGTTGTTTCATCATGATGGGATAAATTATGGACTCATTAATAATTCACTTCATTTTTCTGATCCTGACTTAAAATATGGATCAATTTTGATATGATAATTTATGCTAAAATAATCCAACATTCAATAGAATAAGCATCTTGCGACTTTTTTTTGTAAATTAATGTGTAGTTTTATTCTTTGAATCGTTTTATAAATACTACTACTACTACATGAAAAATTTATTTTACCTGCTGACACTTGTTGGTGGACTGGCTTTGTGCTCATTCTCTCCCGTAAAGGAGACAAAGACGAAACAACCTATTTATAAGGATATTCCTTATTTACAAGAGTATAGCGTCAAGTATTACGCTACATCCGATGCCTGTCAATTACTAAAAGTTGGTTGTGACAGGAATGGAGATATTAAAATATTGACTTCGGCCGGACTGTACAAGCCATATGATGGTCAATTCCTTTATCCAGGCACCATTCAAAAGGATCACTCATACAGACCAATGGAGGCTAAGAAGCTAACTGATATGCAGATATACAAAAATCAATTTGTCTATCTTGACGATAAAGCCGTTTTGAGTAATTGCTGGGCCGGGAAACTTTTCTCACAGCATTCACTTTCAGATGCTGCTCAATTTGAAGGAGGCATCGATTTTTCTTTTCTTATCACTAATGGCAAGGATATCAGATTGGTCAAAGATTCAAAGGTTGAATGGCAAGGGAATTTCCCCGGAACTAAAATTCTTGTCAGCAGATACGACCCTTCGCGAAATCTCTTCTGGTTGCTGGGCAGCAACGAATTATGTACTTTTAGTCCAGTAAATAAAGAACTTAAAACAGTATTTAAATCAGAAAATCTGACATCCTTTGATTTGACTTCTGATAAAAAATCGTTATTCATAGGAACAACAAATGGATATCTTCGGTTGGATGCTACTACTGATGCATTGAAACAAACAGGTAGTGTCGTTCAAAGAGTTCCTTCCCCATACATTACAACTTTGAAGGAAATTAACGGGAAAATGTGGTTCGGATCCAGGGAAGGTGCCTTTCAGTTAAGATCCGATGGAAAATTCAATTTTTACAACGGCGAAAGATGGTTGCCGGGGAACGTTGTCGTGGACTTTGCAAAAGGAGAGAATGGTTCTGTCCTTATCTTAACTGAAAAGGGTTTAACGGAATTGGTTTATAAAAACCGGACTCTGGCCGATAAGGCTGAATATTACGATAAGCAGGTCCGGCTCAGGCATATAAGAAATGGTTTCAACGCTTCGTATGATGGAATGGAAAAAGGAAATCTGTCGACCGGCAGACTAAGTGATTCGGACAACGACGGACTTTGGACCTCAATGTACCTGGCCGGTGAGGTTTTTCGATATGCGGTTACCAAATCGGAAGATGCCCTTCAGAATTGCAGAGAATCACTTGATGCCATGGAAAGATTATATTCCATCAACGGCTTGCAAGGTTTTCCGTCGCGCTCATTTGAACGAAGCGGTTGGATGAAGCACCTTTCGGATCCTGACAGGTGGAAGAATGCCTCCGACCCTGAGTGGGACTGGAAGGCAACCACAAGCAGCGACGAGGCGATAGGCCACATTTTTGCTTTGGGCGCTATGGCTGAATTGACAGGAGATCCCGACCTGACAAAACGATCAATTCACCTCATTGACATTTTGATGACGCATATTGTCGGGCATGACATGTATCTGATTGATTTCGATGGAAAACCAACCACCTGGGGAAAATGGAATCCGGAATATGTGAATGCCAGACCAAAAAATGTGGGAGACCGGAAAATTAATTCATCCAATATTGTTGCGATGTTGCAAACAGCCTATCATTTTACCGGGAAAGAGGTATTTAAAAAGAAAGCCTTTGATCTAATGAATAACTACGGCTATTATGTGAATCTGATGCAAAAAATGGCCAATATTGGACAGGCAGATGCGAAAGCAGATCAACTAAGTAAAGAGCTTTCAGAAGATTGGAATCACTCTGATGATGAGATGTATTTTGTCGGATACTGGGGTTTATTCAGATATGCCTTCAACGATTCGCTAAAATCAAAATTCAAGGAATCCATCATAGACCACTGGCAGATTGAAAGACCTGAAAAAGAGGGTGCCTGGAATATTTTTACTGCACTCACAGGCACCGAAAACTTTGATTTGAATGAGGCTGCCTGGTGGTTGAAAGAATATCCCATTGATTTGATTGAATGGGTGATTGTCAACAGCAACAGAAAAGATATTGATAAGATTGAGCCGAATTTTAGAAAGCAAACCATCAAGGAGGTTCTTCCTCCTGACGAACGGCCAATTGCCCGCCACAATGGAAACATGTTCAATCTCGACCGTCTGCAGGGAAATGGAACATCCGAGAGCAGTGCAGGCGACATCTGGTTATTGCCTTACTGGATGGGACGGTACCTGGGAGTCATCAGTGCACCGGTGAATAATTAAAAATGTGAAAATGTGGAAATGTGGAAATGGGGGAATTTCCACATTTTCACATTTTCACATTTATTCTTACTTCCCTTCAATCCATTTGATGATCTTCTCTTCATCAGGAAGTTCTTTTGGCAAGGCAACGTCTGCAAGCTGACCATTCTCATTCACCAGGAATTTTTGAAAATTCCATTGAACCGGAGAATCAATAACGCCATTTTCTGACTTATTAGTAAGCCATGTATAAAGTGGGTCAATATCGGCTCCTTTCACCGAAATCTTTGACATCATTGGGAAAGTAACCCCATAGTTTTTTGTGCAGAATGCTTTGATTTCGGCATTGGTGCCTGGTTCCTGTGAGCCAAAATTATTGGCAGGAAAACCAATGATCACAAAGTTTTGGTCTTTGTATTTTTCATAAAGTTTTTCCAGCTGAGCATATTGAGGAGTTAAACCGCACTTCGATGCGGTATTGACAACCATAATTTTCTTGCCTTTCAAAGAGGATAAATCAAAAGGTTGACCATCCAGGGTATTGGCTTTAAAATTGTAGAGGACTTTGTTTTGCGCTGAAATACCCCCTACAACCATCAATAAAAAGAGAGAAACAATTATCTTTTTCATTTTGAAACGAATTAATTTAAACTAATATCCGTTTTATACGGAAAAAACTCAAGGTTGTTACTCTCTAAGCATGCCAATTGGATTACGATTGGACTCCTCCCAACCACAGATTACACAGATTACCCGGATTATAGCAAGAATTTTTATTATTCTCCGTTTCACTGTTTCACCGTTTCTCCGTTTCTCCGTTTCATTGTTTCACTGTTTCGCATTTCTTTCTTTAACCACTTGCCAAGTCCCCGAGTCCCCCCGTCCCACAGTCTTTCCTCACCGCTCCAATTAGTTGATAACTTCTTCCCTCTACAGGTTGGGTGCAAACAATTTTCTTTTATTTTTGGAGGTCGTTTAGCGAACAGATTTCATGGAACATTATATCGTATCAGCACGCAAATATCGCCCGGATACCTTCACAACCGTGGTGGGTCAGCCCTCTATTACCTCTACCTTGAAGAATGCGATACGAAGTAATCACCTCGCTCATGCATATTTGTTTTGTGGTCCGAGAGGAGTTGGAAAAACGACCTCGGCACGGATTTTTGCCAAAACGATTAACTGCCTGAATCTAACCACCGATACAGAACCGTGCAACCAATGTGAATCTTGTATTTCTTTCGGTGAGAACCGTTCTTACAACATTCATGAGTTGGATGCTGCCTCCAATAATTCTGTGGAAGACATTCGTTCGTTGGTTGATAAAGTAAGAATACCTCCTCAAATTGGTAAGTACAGTGTCTATATCATCGATGAGGTTCACATGCTTTCATCCCAGGCCTTCAATGCATTTTTGAAAACGCTTGAAGAACCTCCCGCGCATGCGATTTTTATTCTTGCAACAACGGAGAAGCAGAAGATAATTCCTACCATCCTTTCAAGGTGCCAGATTTACGATTTTAACAGAATCAGTATTTCTGACATTGAGAAGCACTTGCTTGAAGTCGCCGGAAAAGAGAAAGTAGCCATTGAGGCTGAGGCATTGAATGTAATCGCACAAAAGGCAGATGGTGCCATGCGCGATGCCCTTTCCATTTTTGATCAGGTGGTCAGTTTTTGCGGAGATAAAGTGACTTACCAGGATACCATTGCAAACCTGAATGTTCTTGATTACGATTACTATTTCAAGTTAACAGACGGGTTCATTAAGGGGGATGTTTCTGGTAATTTAATGATTTTCAATGAGATATTATCAAAAGGATTCAATGCCCACCATTTTATAATTGGATTATCTCAACATTTTCGTGACCTGCTCATCAGTCGGGATGCCGTGACGCTTCCATTGCTGGAAGTAGGGGGTGAGATCAGGGAACGTTACAGAAAACAGGCTTCACAATGTTCTGAAGACTTTTTAACTGCCGGATTAATCCTGGCATCAGAATGTGATATCCAGTACAAAAATTCATCCAACCAACGTTTTTTGGTGGAATTGACACTTATCAGATCTGCCCAGCTCATTGAGCAATTAAAAAAAAAACAGTTGACGAGACCATAGCCTGTTTTAATCTATTGCCCATTTTTGAAGAAATGTTTCCCGATTTAAAAACGGCTAAGGAGATTACCATACCTGCACAATCTGTTGCGACTCCTGTCGCCGTAAAAACGGCGCCTGTCAGTCGGTTATCGGATAAGGAACGCAGAAGCAGGTATATGCACACCGAAAATCTTACCACTCCCTCCATTTCAGGAATGCTAGGCAATAACCGCCTTGCAGGAGTCTCCGAACCAGGGTCAACTATTGGGAATCCATCCCAAATTTTGCAGGGACAGTTTTTTGATAGGGCTCAGCTTCTTCAGGTTTGGAAGGATTTTGCAGATTCAGTTGAGGCCGGCCAACTAAAATCGGCTCTTTCGGTTAGGGAACCTATGATGGATGAAGAATTTAATGTTATCTATAGTCTTGATAATGAGGTACTGCGACAACGTATTGTTCAGGATTTGAAACCAGGGTTGTTGTCACATTTACATACAGCATTGCGCAATGAAAAGATCGGGGTTGAATTTGTGGTCACGGAAAATAAGGATGAGATATTGAACAAACCTTACACCAATCAGGAGAAATTCAATGTTCTGGCAGCCAAGTATCCTGTGCTTGGAATCATGAAGCAAAGACTGGGTTTGGATTTTGAATGAGATATTCCGTTTTGCGCTTTTGGAGAATGAATAGCTTGTTACTCAACCATTATTTTGTACTTTTACCACTCCAAAATATTAGAAAAATAATTCAAAATTGAAGGATAAATGAAAAAGATTAAAGTACTGAACCCCGTCGTAGAACTTGATGGAGACGAGATGACCAGAATTATCTGGAAAATGATCAGGGAGCAATTAATTCTCCCGTTTTTAGATATTGATATTAAATATTATGATTTGGGTATTGAGTACCGCGACGAGACCAATGATCAGGTAACAGTCGATGCCGCCAATGCCATCAAAAAATACAAAGTGGGCATTAAATGTGCCACCATTACTCCTGATGAAGCCCGTGTGAAGGAATTTGGCTTGAAAAAGATGTGGAAATCACCCAATGGCACGATCCGCAACATCTTGGATGGCACAATCTTCAGAGAGCCGATCGTTGTTGAAAATGTTCCCCGCCTGGTTCCACAATGGACAGCCCCCATTATGATCGGTCGTCATGCTTTTGGAGACCAGTACAGGGCAACAGATATTGTTGTGGATCGTCCGGGAAAACTAACTCTTTGTTTTAAAGCGGACGATGGAAGTGAGCAGGAAATACATGATGTCTACCATTTTGATGGTCCGGGTGTTGCACTTGCCATGTACAATACCGAAGAGTCAATACGCGGATTTGCACATAGTTGCTTCAAGATGGCACTGACTAAAAAATGGCCATTGTACCTGTCAACCAAGAATACCATTTTGAAAAAGTATGATGGATTTTTTAAGGATATCTTTGAAGAGATCTTCCTGAAGGATTACAAAGCGGATTTCGACAAAGTTGGTATCACTTACGAACATCGTCTGATTGACGATATGGTGGCATCCGCATTGAAATGGAATGGAAATTTCATATGGGCTTGTAAGAATTATGATGGTGATGTTCAGTCGGATACTGTAGCTCAAGGCTTTGGATCACTTGGATTAATGACTTCTGTGTTGTTAACTCCTGATGGTGGAACCATGGAATCGGAGGCAGCTCATGGAACCGTAACCCGTCACTACCGTGAATACCAGAAAGGCAGGCCAACTTCAACCAACCCAATCGCTTCCATTTTTGCATGGACCCGAGGACTGGATTTTAGAGGAAAACTGGACGGAAATCAGCCTTTAAGAGATTTTGCTGCACTACTTGAAAAAGTTTGCATTGATACTGTTGAGTCAGGCAAGATGACAAAAGACCTGGCACTCTCTATTTATGGTGACAAACTGACTAGCGAGAACTATCTCACTACCGAGAAATTCATGGACACTTTGGCTGAGGAGCTAAACGTTCGGATGAAGTGACTAAAGTGAACTAAAGTGACTAAAGTGACTAAAGTGACTAAAGTGAACTAAAGTGACTAAAGTGACTAAAGTGAACTAAAGTGAACTAAAGTGAACTAAAGTGACTAAAGTTGAATAAAGTTAACAGAATTTAAAATTGATTAAGTCATGATAAAGAAAAATATAGAAGATGCATTAAATCAACAGATTAATGCTGAGTTTCACTCTGCATACCTTTACTTGTCCATGTCATCTTACCTCCAGTCAATTGGATTGGCAGGATGTGCAAACTGGATGAAGGTGCAGTACCAGGAAGAGTTGGCACATGCGACTCATTTTTTTGAATATGTGCTGGAAAGAGGTGGACGTGTAAAATTGTCTCCTATTGGCGAAGTGGCAGTGGATTTCAAAAACGTACTTCACATCTTTCAGGAGACCCTGACACATGAAGTTAATGTCTCAAGGCTGATCAACGATCTGATGGATATAGCCATCAAAGAGAATGATCATGCTACCAAGAGCTTTTTGCAATGGTTTGTAGATGAACAGGTTGAGGAGGAAGCAAATGTTGAACAAATTCTCCAAAATTTAAGGCTCATCAATGGCGAAGGACAAGGATTGCTCATGATGGATCGCGAAATGCAAACCAGGGTCTTTGTCAATCCATTTCCTGCCAAAGCATAGACAAAATCTCATCTCCCTTCGTTTTGCAGGGCACAGATTTAAATCATTTTAGAAACACATCAAACAATTGATATGTCAATTTTTGGAAATTTATTAAAAGGCCTTTTGGGCAATAAGTCAGACCGGGATATAAAGGAAGTTATGCCAGTCATTGCTCTAATAAAAGAAGAATACAGCAGGATAACCGGTTTTAGCAATGACGAATTGCGTTCTGAATCGCTCAGATTAAAAAAACTGGTTGCGGATTTTATTAAAGAAGAGGAGGATGAAATTGCTTCTTTGAAGGAGCGTGCCGAGAGTGGGGAGATTCCAATCGAAGAAGGTGAAAAACTATATGATCGCGTTGATAAGCTTGAAGAGATTATCACCAAGAAAATAGAAGAAGTACTCAAGACAATACTCCCAACTGCTTTTGCCGTTGTCAAGGATACTGCACGTCGCTTTTTTGAAAACAGCGAAATAGTCGTCTCAGTGTCAGACTTCGACCGTGAACTTGCCACAACGAAAGATTTTGTGACCATTGAAGATGATAAGGCAATTTTCAAAAACAGCTGGATAGCAGGTGGTACATTACAGACCTGGAACATGGTTCATTATGATGTTCAGCTCATTGGTGGTTATGTTTTGCATACAGGTAAGATCTCTGAAATGGCTACCGGAGAAGGGAAAACACTTGTTGCCACGCTTCCGGTCTTCTTGAATGCCCTTGCAGGACGCGGTGTCCATATCGTGACGGTAAATGATTATCTTGCCAAACGTGACTCAGAATGGATGGGGCCGATCTATCAGTTTCATGGTATCTCGGTAGATTGCATCGACAAGCACCAACCCAATTCCGTTGAGCGCAGAAAAGCTTACAATGCCGATATTACTTTTGGCACGAACAACGAATTTGGCTTTGATTACCTGCGCGACAATATGGCTACTGAGCCGGCTGATCTGGTCCAGCGGAAACACCATTATGCCATCGTGGATGAGGTTGACTCTGTATTGATCGATGATGCCCGTACACCTCTGATCATTTCAGGACCGGTACCGAAAGGGGAGAATCAGCTTTTTGATGTATTAAAATCACCGATTGAACAGCTGGTCAAAACACAGAGGGAATTGGTTAACCAACTTTTGGTGGATGCCAAGAAAAAAATCAATTCCGGTAATAAGGATGAGTCGGAAGAGGGAGCCATGGCTCTACTTCGTGCCTACAAAGGCTTGCCAAAATATAAGCCGTTGATCCGTTTCATGAGTGAAGAAGGAAACAAGGCGAAAATGCTGAAGGTCGAGAACTACTACATGCAGGACAACAGCAAGAATATGCACATTGTCACGGATGATCTCTATTTTATCATTGAAGAGAAACAGAATTCGGTTGAGCTTACGGACAAAGGCATTGATATTCTTTCCCACAACAATTCGGATTCCGGATTTTTTATTTTACCTGATGTAGGAGCCAAAATCGCGGACATACAAAATGAAATGATCCTTTCGGAGGAAGAAAAAGTAGAAAGAAAGGATCTTTTGATGCAGGATTTTGCCATCAAGTCTGAAAGGGTCCATACAGTCAATCAATTGCTGAAAGCATACACCATGTTCGAGAAGGACATCGAATATGTGGTAATCGAGAATAAGGTAAAAATAGTAGATGAGCAGACGGGTCGCATCATGGAGGGCCGTCGTTACTCTGACGGATTGCACCAGGCCATCGAAGCGAAGGAACGTGTTGTTGTAGAGGCAGCTACCCAGACTTTCGCTACTATAACACTTCAGAACTATTTCAGGATGTACCATAAATTGGCTGGTATGACCGGTACTGCTGAGACAGAGGCAGGAGAATTATGGGATATTTACAAATTGGAGGTGGTCGTTGTTCCTACCAATCAGTCAATTTCCAGGAAAGATTACGAAGATTTGGTATACAAATCCAAGAATGAAAAATACAAGGCGATTATCGATGAGATTGTCCGGCTTAACAAAATTGGCCGACCGATGCTGGTTGGTACCACCTCTGTTGAAATCTCAGAATTGCTTAGCAGGATGCTGCAAATGCGTGGGATTAAACACCAGGTCTTGAATGCCAAACTTCACCAGCGTGAAGCTGATATTGTTGCCGAAGCAGGAAAACTGGGTACTGTGACCATTGCCACCAACATGGCCGGTCGTGGTACCGACATCAAATTGACTCCGGAGACCCGTGCCTTGGGTGGTTTGGCTATTATTGGAACTGAAAGACATGATTCGCGGCGCGTTGACCGCCAGTTACGCGGTCGGGCTGGTCGTCAGGGAGATCCCGGCACATCACAATTCTTCGTTTCTCTGGAAGATGACCTGATGCGTTTATTTTCCTCCGACAGGATTGTGGGCATCATGGACCGTCTTGGGTTAAAGGAGGGAGAGGTAATTCAACATTCCATGATCTCCAAATCTATTGAGCGGGCACAGAAAAAAGTAGAAGAGAACAACTTTGGTATTCGTAAGCGACTGTTGGAATATGATGACGTAATGAACTCTCAACGTGAAGTTATATACAGGAAGAGGCGACATGCCTTGTTCGGAGAGCGTATTGAAGTTGATATTTTAAACATGATTTACGATATGGGCGAGATGCTTAGTCAGGAACATCATCCCAATGGTCACGAAGGATTTGAAGATTTCCGTTTGGATCTGATTAAGGCACTTTCGTTGGATTCTCCTATTGAAGAGGATGCGTTTTCCAAAATGAATGTGGATCAGCTTACCGACAAGGTATACCATGCCTCTATAGAAAATTTTACCCGCAAATCGCAGGCAATTTCCAAGCAAGCATGGCCTGTGGTTAAAAATGTTTATGAGACTAAATCTCATATTTACAATAATATCGTTGTTCCGATTACGGATGGTCACCGTCTTTTTAACATCGTAACCAACCTGGAAAAGGCTTATAAAACGCAAGGCCTCGACCTCGTTAAATCTTACGAAAAGCAGGTAATTCTCGCAACCATTGATGAGCATTGGAAGGAGAACCTCAGGGAGCTTGATGAGTTAAGAACCTCCGTTCAAAATGCATCTTATGAACAAAAAGATCCGCTGCTCATCTACAAGCTTGAGTCTTTCAATTTGTTCAAAGCAATGATGGAGCAGGTTAACAGGGGAGTGGTTTCCACGCTAATGAAAGGTCAGATTCCTATCAGTGAAGCAGATGAGGTGAAGGAAGCCCCTGTCGCCAGACGTTCACATGATCGTTCGCAATACCGCGAAGAGAAGCAAGATTCAACAGGTCGCCCGGGTGAACAGCAGGAGGAGCACAAAGCGCCCCAACCAGTCAGACATGCCCCAAAAGTTGGCAGGAACGAACCTTGTCCTTGTGGAAGTGGTAAGAAGTTCAAAAATTGCCACGGACACGAATGAAAAAGAGGACATGAGATATAAGATATGAGACATGAGTTAAATCTTATGTCTCATATCTTATATCTCATGTCTTTTCTGAGGATGTACTAATTTGAAAAACACTACAAATAATGATAATGAACACGCTATTAGCTATTCACTGGAATGTAAGTCCGGAATTATTTAGCCTCGGACCAATCTCCGTTCGCTGGTACGGCTTAATGTTTGCACTCGGTTTTCTGATTGGTTACCAGATCATGTTCAAGATGTTTAAGTTTGAGTCGTCCAATACTGACTGGCTGGATAAACTATTTGTGTATACAATTGTCGCGACGATAGTGGGAGCAAGGTTAGGGCATGTGTTCTTCTATGGATGGAGCTATTACTCTCAGCACTTGTTAGAAATCTTTCTTCCAATAGCAAAAGGCGAATTTGGATATAAATTAGTTGGATATCAAGGTCTTGCCAGTCATGGTGGTGGAATCGGGATCGTGCTGGCCATTTATTTCTTTTCGAAAAATGTGACCAAAAGATCCATGCTTTGGACGCTCGACCGACTCGTAATTCCCACAGCATTGGTTGGAGCCATGATTCGCACAGGCAACCTGATGAACTCGGAAATTTATGGAGTCGCAACCACTCTTCCCTGGGGATTTATTTTCGAACGAAACCACGAAACCATTGCCAAACATCCAACCCAAATATATGAGGCCATTGGATATCTTTTGGTATTTATTTCGGCTATTACCTTATTTTTCAAATCAAAAGACCTCAAAGATCGTGCAGGTTTTTTTATCGGATATGGATTTGCCGGCATTTTTATAATCCGCTTTTTCGTAGAATTTATCAAAGAAAATCAGGAAGCATTTGAGGCCGGGATGGCCTTGAATATGGGGCAGATTCTGAGTATACCATTCATTCTGGCCGGATGCTATTTGATGTACCGCGCCATTAAGAATCCTCCGGTCAAATACGTTTAAATTTGGATTCGTCGGATTAGCGGATTTTTGGATTAAAGGTGAGAAGATTTAGGGATTGTTGGATTAATAATGTGAGGATTTTGGAATTGGAATGGTATTTGGCTTTTTGTTGAGGGGATGTTTTAAGCGTTTAATTTCAAGGCTTCTGGCTACAAAGTTTAGGAGAAGACCCTTGTCCATCTTGTAGGCTACTAAATAATTTAGTCCTTGGGCCAAATGAACATCTTCCAGTTTCACAACTGCTTTTATCTCAACCATAATAGTTCCTTCGACTAAGAAATCAACCCTTCTTGTTCCGATATTAACTCCGTCATAAAAAATAGGGACTTCTAATTCACGGTCAAAATTCAATTCCCCATTCCTAAACTCAATCACCAATGCTCTTTGGTAAATCACTTCTTGAAAGCCATTTCCTAAAAAAGCATGAACTCTCATCGCACATCCAATAATCCTATAAGTTAGATCATCGTCAATCATTGTATTTTCCATATTTTTGAAATAGTTATTTTTAGAAATAAGCTCATTTCTAAATACATAAGTTATCACAAATTGCAGACAAAAGCAACTATTTATTCAGATATTGCTAAATCAGTATTTTCTTCTTTTTTAATTTCCCTATCATTCAAAATCCAACAATACATTAATCCACAAATACAAATTCGGACACAATTAACAGATTATAAGCAATATAGATTAGCATATGTTTATAAATTAAACACTGTATAAAATACTTACACCCCATTTAACGGTCACTAAATCAATTCATTATATAAAATTTAAATAATTAGTGTTGAATTATTCAACGTAATTGACGTTTATATTTTCATCTAAAATTTTATATACATAAGATAATCAGTAGTATAGATTGTAGAATATTTCATGGCACAGTTATTGAAATGTACCTTTCCGAAGTTCATTTCTTTCTTTGAACCAAAAAGGAAAATAGTGGTCAATAATAATCTACATTATGAAAAACATTTCACTTTTATCCATTGGGTTGTCCCTTTTGATTTTTAATCAAACGGTCAGTGCGCTCAACCAGACTGACAATTTAAAAGAATTGCAGGCAACTCAGACCGTAACAAACGTTTTGAGTGTTACCAGTTCACCCGAATTGTATAATCTTACTCAAAATTGGGTTAGATCGTACAATGCCTTGAATTCGGCATCCAATGTTTCACTTGCACAGGCCAATGAAGCACCGCCAGAAAAACCCGGGCAACTCTTTTTTATTTTAGAAGACCCTTCACTTATCTTGAATAACCCATCTACCTGGAAAATGGCGGTAGGTCGGGATGTGATTGTACCTATTGTCAATGCAAAGAATCCAATGCTTAACCTTCTGCAAAAGTCTGGCATTTCTTCTGAAGAATTTGCCACCCTTTTCAATGCTCCCGGAAATACAAACTGGTCTGATTTGATTCCAAATGGAAAAACGAATCCTGTCCGATTGTTCCTCTCAAATGACCGGAATCTGATTTCCGGACTTGAGGAGTTTGCAAAAACAAATCTAAATCCAAGTTTAACTCAAGCGCTGCTGACTCCTTCGGATGTAATTGGAGCTGTGCAGACAGACCCATATTCCATTGGCTTCTGCAAATTGAGCGATTTAAGATTCAACCGAACTAAGGAGCAGGATGAAAACATCACATTGCTTCCAATCGATAAAAATGGAAATGGACGATTGGACAACTTCGAAAACATCTATACCAATCTGGACGATTTTACTCACGGCGCTTGGATTGGAAAATATCCCAATACCTTATCCAATAACATATTGGCTATATCCAATGCGAAACCTTCATCTAACCTTGAACTGGCATTTCTTTCATGGGTTATGTCTGAGGGTCAGGGAGTGATGAATTCAAACGGATTTTGTGATCTCACTACAGGGGAGAGACAATCAAATCTTGCCTTATTAATGAAGTCGTCCTCTATGTCCGATCCATCCAGGGCAGGTGCTGGTTCCTCACCCAAATCATGGCCGGTCTTTTTGACATTTGTTGGTTTAACCGTACTGTTTCTGGTGATTTTTTTCTATAGCAAAAGCAGGGCAGAAAAAATGTCAGCTGATCAGAATGTTAAGATTGCCCATTTATTGATCGAAAATGTTGTTGACGTTCCAAAAGGCCTCTACTTTGATAAGACCCACACCTGGGCATTTATGGAACAAGATGGAAATGTCAGGATAGGAATTGACGATTTTCTACAGCATATAACCGGAAAACTGACCAAAATTAAGATGAAGGAGGCTGGTGAAGTTGTGCGAAAGGGAGAAATTTTAATGACCATCATTCGGGATGGTAAACAATTGAATCTATATGCCCCGGTTTCAGGAACGATACTTGAACAAAACGAATCTTTGCTTACAGATGCGGGCATGATCAACTCTTCACCTTACTTCAAAGGCTGGGTGTATCAAATTGAACCTAAAAACTGGCTCCGTGAAGTGCAGTTCATGTTTATGGGTGAAAAATATGTTGAGTGGCTCAGAGATGAGTTTATCAGGCTCAAGGATTTTATTTCTGATTCTGTGAGATCCAATAATCATGTTTGTGCACATGTGATCCTTCAGGATGGGGGAGAGCTCACGGATAATGTTTTAGCCAACCTTGATCCAAAGATCTGGGAAGACTTTCAAACCAGATTCATCGACCTATCCAGGTAATCTGTTCCAACTAATCTTTATATATAAACTTTTAAAATTTTAATTATGGGCTTCGACCGCCGTGATTTCTTTAAAACCATTTGTGTTGCAGGAGCAACACTTGCGGTAGGAAATAGTTTTGGAGCTGCAAAATCGGAAGAAAATGCAGTTGAATTTCAAGGTGTTCTTTATGATTCAACCAGGTGCCTGGGATGCCGGGCCTGCGAAAGGGTTTGTGCCAAAACGCATGAACTTCCTGAACCAAAAGATGAACTAAAAGTTGATGTTCTAAGAAAGACCAGTGAATCACAACGTTGTGTTATTAATAATTACACGACTTCAAAGGGTGAAGTATTTGTGAAAAAGCAGTGCATGCATTGTAATGAACCGGCTTGTGCCGCGGCTTGCCTTACGCAGGCGATGTATAAAACCAAGGAAGGTCCTGTGATCTGGAGAGGCAACAAATGCATGGGATGCCGATACTGCATGGTCTCTTGTCCTTTTGACGTGCCAAAATTCGAATACCACAGTGCGAATCCTAAAATCGAAAAATGTGACATGTGTTATGACCGGATCAAAGCCGGGAAGATACCCGCTTGTGCGGAAGCATGTCCGGGTGATGCTCTGACTTTCGGAACCAGAAGAGAGCTTATTGCAGAAGCCAGAAAGCGAATATTCGAAAATCCCAAAGATTATGTAGATCAAATTTGGGGAGAAGAAGTTGCAGGTGGCACCGGATGGTTGTATCTCTCATCTGCTCCTTTCAAGGAAGTCGGGTTCAATACCAAACTTCAGAACTCATCCTATCCGGAGCTTTCAAAAGGATTTCTTTACACTGTTCCTTCCGTATTTGTTCTGCTGCCTCCACTGTTGTTAGGTATCCATGAAGCTACAAAAAACAGAACTAACTCTAAAGAAGACGAAAATGAATAAGCAAATACAGCCCATAGCAAGAGACAACGATGGAGGTTCCATCTTTAAATTTATTTTGAGCGAACTTAAGCCGAAAGGTAAATTCTTCACTCCTTTCAATATCGTCGCATTTCCGATCATTATTTTAGGTATTGTGCTGATTGTGATAAGGTTTATGAAAGGCATTGGTTCAATAACCAATCTGTCACAGGACATTCCATGGGGACTATGGATTGGATTCGATGTGGTAACCGGTGTGGCTTTCGCGGGAGGCGCTTACGTTCTGACATTTATGGTTTACATCCTGAAAATGGAAAAATACCATTCGATTGTCAGAGTTACTGTGCTAAACGGTTTCCTTGCCTACCTTTTCTACGCGGGTGCCCTGCTATTGGATTTAGGCAGACCCTGGAATGTGATCAACCCAATCATTGGTAACAGTTTTGGTACCAGCTCAGTTCTTTTTCTGGTGGCATGGCACTTCTTACTTTACATGCTGGCCGAGTTGATCGAATTCTCACCCGCGATTGCCGAATGGCTTGGTGCAAAGCGGGCAAGAAAGATTCTTTCCGGGATGACCATTGGAGCTGTAATATTTGGAATCACCCTTTCAACCCTGCATCAATCAGGACTTGGCGCGTTGTTTCTGATGGCCAAGGACAAAATCCATCCTTTGTGGTATTCTGAGTTCATTCCTGTGATGTTTTTGGTATCCAGCGTCTTTGCCGGATTATCCATGGTAATTTTTGAAGGATCCATTAGCCACAAAGTATTTTTTAACCAGATCAGTGAAAAAAATCACAAAGCCCAGAGCGGAATCCTTCAGGGGTTGGCGAAAATTTGCGCCGGAGCCATGTTTGCCTATTTCTTTTTACAGTTACTCGTTTTTATCCATGGAAAGCGCTGGGAATATTTGGATACAACAATGGGCTATTGGTTTCTTTTCGAAATGATAGGCTTCGTGTTAATTCCCATGTTCTTATATGTGTACAGTTACCGAACCCGAAATATTTTACTCGTCAGGGTAGCTGCCGTTTTGACCATGCTGGGGATTATCCTGAACAGATTGAACGTGACGGTCATAGGGTTTAAATGGGATGCCGCAGTTCATTATTACCCATCCTGGATGGAAATAGTGGTCACTCTTGCCGTAATTTTTACGGAAATATTGATATTCAGATGGATCATCAATCGCATGCCGGTATTGAGAGAGTCACCATCCTGGGTGAAGGATGAAAATTAAAGAAAAATTAGCTTGTGCAAAGAGATAAAATATCAACAGTATAAACCTTTAAAAACGAAGTTATGGACGGATTTACTTACCACAACATTTTTGAGACGAAAGGGATAGAGTATCTGGCTATTATCGCCTTCTTCGCCATTCTAGTACCATTCTGGATCTTGCTGAACAGACAGGTAAAAATTACAAAACAATTGCAAAAAAGATTGGGAACTCTGACTGCCAGTGTATTGAGAATCCCGCAGGGCATATTCTTCAGCAGTAATCATATGTGGACTCATTTGGACAGTATGGGAATTGCCAAAGTTGGAATGGATGATTTATTGCTGCACCTGACGGGTGAAGTAACATTCGGAAAACTCAGAAAGTCAGGAGAGATGGTAAAAAAAGATGAACTTCTGGCTGTTGTCAGCCACAAAGGCAAAGAGCTTCGGATTCTTTCACCTATATCCGGAGAAATCGTGTCCACCAATTCTGTTCTTCAGAAAAATCCGGAACTGCTCAATGAAGATCCATATCAAAAAGGCTGGATGTACAAAATCAAGCCTTCCAGATGGATTGCTGAAACAAATAGTTACTATTTAGCAGAAGAAGCAAGTGGATGGTCAGTCAAAGAGCTGGAAAGATTCAAAGATTTCCTGGCAACATCTGTCGAAAGATATGCCCCTCAACCGTCCAATGTCATTTTACAGGATGGAGGTGAATTGATTGATCAACCACTTTCCGGACTTCCTGAAGAAGTTTGGCAGGATTTCCAGCATACTTATTTGGGTATTAAATCAAAATATCCGCACTTTCGTGGATTAGAAAAAGAGTCATATGGAATGGAGTTTTACCAATAGGTTCCAGTGACTACTTTGTTCAATGTAAGTTTCTGTTTGACAGATTTTTAGCTTTGGAAGCGATGTGCATGTCACATCGCTTCATTTTTAATGTGCATTTAATCATTGCTACTCTTTAGAATGCAAACAAATACGCAAAGAAAATTGACTATTTGAACCATTTTTTAAAATTTTGAGATTAACTTAGCAATCAGCAACACTATATCCGACAGGTAGTTTAGTCTTTTTGATCTCTTAAGTTACTTTCGTTACTTATTGCCAACGGATTAGCACCTAATTGATTAAGTTAACATGCAATATCACAATGGGTTGGATAAATAAATTTTCAGAAGGAAACAAAGTTGGGGCTCCAATCCTCAGTAGTTATGTAAAGTTTCGTTCCTCCATTTATGGTCGTGTCGTCATTATTATTACTGTTTCTTCCTTTTTCCTCTTCTTGTCTTTTGGAATTATTTTTAGGTCTGTCAATGAGAATTACATGAAATCCGTCATTCGCGAGAATGGCAATAACATTGGTTTTCTGGTTCAGGGGGCTTTGTATCGTTCGATGCTTGAAAATGACAGAACTTCACTACAGGGTACATTGGATATCATCAATACGATGTCCGGAATCGATGATGTGAACATGTACGATAACAAGAATAACCTGGCCTATTCTTCCATATCAAACGATACGGTCAACCATAGTGATCCGGATTGCATTTCGTGTCACAAGGATTTTTCCACCATGTTCTCTGCTACCGAGAAATCATACAAGATCATCGGGATCGATAGTGAATGCGCGATGAATCACAACAACAACAATTGCAGGCACCTCTTAATTAAATCTCCGATTCTGAACGATAAATCCTGTTATACGAGTGCCTGCCATGCGCATAGTCAAAATGATCAGGTACTTGGGTCACTTATTATTAAAATCCCCCTGGCAGGACTGGATGCTGCGCTGGAGAAATCTACCACAGATTATTTTTTCCTGGCAGCCCTATTGACCTTTTTGCTAATCTTGTTTCTAATTTTCTTTACCCGGAAGAAGATAAAAAACCCATTGAATGCCATTATCAAAGCCAGTCTGGCTGTTGCAAAAGGTGACAGAAGCACAAGACTCGATATCAAACCACATCAATTGTCAGATATGAGGATGGTTTCACTGGCATTCAATGAGATGCTTGACAATTTGCAGACTGCCACCAATGAACTACAAAATTGGTCACAGCAGCTTGAATACAAAGTTCAGAAAAAATCGGAAGAGCTTGGTCAGGCTCAGAATGAACTGATCAATGTAGAGCGGATCGCTTCTCTTGGTAAATTGTCGCTCTCAGTGGCGCACGAAATAAACAACCCATTGTCGGGAATTCTCATTTATGCCAAATTGGTTTACAAGCAGTTGGGAAACCAGGATTTCGATCCGGCTAAAAAGGAATCGATGTTGAAACATCTTAAACTAATTGAAAACGAGACCAAAAGATGTGGAGATATCGTTAAAGGATTGCTCGATTTTTCCAGAAAAAATCAGGATGGCTTTGAACAGAAGCACCTCCATGAAGTTTTGATGGAAACATTTGAGTTGATGTCCCATCCAATGAAAATTGCCAATGTGAATTTTCTGGCTGATTTTTCAGCAAAACCAGACTTGATCTATTGTAGTCCCAATCAAATTAAACAGGCCTGCATCGGAATTCTGGTCAATGCCACAGAGGCTGTATCAGAAAATGGTGAGGTATTGTTCCGGACCATGAACCCTGACGAGTCGCACATCCAAATAGAAATCTCTGACAATGGCGTAGGGATCAATGAGGAGGATATTCCTCACATTTTTGAACCATTTTTCTCTACCAAAGAGAATGCCAGCGGTATTGGACTTGGTTTAGCAATTGTTCACGGGATTATTCAAAATCACAAAGGAAGAGTCGAAGTGAAATCAGACAGGGGGAAGGGAACTACGATTTCAATTACTTTACCTCTCGTCAGGAATTAACGCATAAATGATATGGCCAAAAAAATTTCTATCTTAATTGTAGATGATGAAGAATCTGTCAGGGATTCATTGTACAACTGGTTTATAGAGGATGGTTATTACGTGGAATGTGCTGAAAATGCCAAAAAAGCCCTCTCCATTTTGCAATCAGACAGCTTTGATATCATTCTCGCCGACATTAAAATGCCGGGGATGGACGGACTGGAAATGCTCAAACGAATCAAATCCCTGAAGAGTGATGCCATCGTTATTATTATGACAGCTTTTGCCACTGTTGACACGGCAGTACAAGCTTTGAAAGATGGTGCCTTCGATTATGTAACCAAGCCTTTCGATCCGGATGATTTATCGCACTTGATCAGAAATGCCTCTAAGCAGATCTCTTTGATCGAAGAAAATGAGATTCTAAAAGACAAGGTATTCTCTCTCGAAAATGTCGAGGACATGGTGGGACAAAGTGAAGCGATGCAAGAGGTTTTCAGGCAGATAGAAAGTGTTGCGCAATCCAGTTCATCAGTAATCATTACCGGAGAAAGTGGGACAGGAAAAGAGCTGGTTGCCAAGGCCATTCATGCAAATTCTTCACGCAAATTTTTCCCGATGGTAAGTGTTCATTGTGGTGCTCTTACCGAAAGCTTGCTCGAAAGTGAATTGTTCGGACACGAAAAGGGCGCCTTCACCGGAGCGGTGTACAATAGAAAGGGTCGATTCGAAATGGCCGACAGCGGCACCATTTTTCTGGATGAAATAGCGACCATTTCGCCCAAAATGCAGGTAGAATTGTTACGTGTTCTCGAGACAAAGAGTTTTGTTCGCGTTGGAGGCAACAAGGAAATAAGTTCCGACTTCAGGGTACTTTGTGCCACAAACAGGGACCTTAAAGGACTGGTCGATAAAGGATTATTTCGTGAAGATCTTTATTACAGGCTTAATGTGGTGAACATCAATGTTCCTCCTTTGCGCGAAAGGATAGAAGATATTCCTTTGTTGATCACCTATTTTATCAAAAAATATTGTTCTTCAATGAACAGGCCTGAGATCCCGATAGAACCGGCTGCCTTACAAAGGATGGAAGAATACTCATTTCCCGGAAACATCCGTGAGTTGGAAAACATGGTAGAACGTGCCATAGTTGTTGGCAATGGCAAAAAAATCATGCTTCGGGATCTGCCTTTGATCAAAGAAAAGAGCCAACCGTCCTTTGAAAGTTTGGATGATTTAGGGAAGAAGCACATTCTTCAGATTCTCAATAAATACAGTTGGAACATCACTGTTTCGGCCAAAGCACTGAAACTTGACAGGGTTACCCTTTACAACAAAATCAAGAAATACGGTTTAACGCCTCCTAAATGAATGAACCCTGAAAGAATCAAATTAATTTCTTTTGGATATTTTGAGAAGGGACTTCTTGAAAAAGTGGTGATAGACATAGAGCATGAGTTTCAACTTCCGGTGAAAACCAAAGAGGGACATTTGGATCTTAGCCTTTACTATGATCCTTCACGCAGGCAATATGATGGTTACAGACTTCTGAAAGAGATAGATATGGGGTTTGCCAAAGAAAAGAATAAAACTATTGGCCTCTTCAACGTTGACCTTTATATTCCAATTTTAACATACATTTTTGGACAGGCTTATTTGAATGGAAAATCCGGAATTGTATCTATTTACAGACTCCGGAATGAACGTTATGGGATTTTTAAAGATGAAAAGATATTAATTAGCCGCTTCCGGAAAGAGGTCATACATGAATTAGGCCATACATTTGGGCTACTTCATTGCTATGATCCGATATGTGTGATGAGATCAAGTACTTACGTCGAAGATATTGATCAAAAGTACCATATGCTTTGCCATAAATGCAAGGAGCAGATGTCCAATCACACCTGACAGGTTTTCAAAACCTGTCAGGTGTGATTGGACATTATGGCATTTTGCTCAACCCTTCCCATTTAACTTTCCATTTGCCATCTTTGGGAATCCCGGGATTTTCTGTTTCACACCCGTCATATCCGGCACACATCATGGCTACAGCTGCCAAAATTCCCCCGTTTCCCGGCAGGTAAAGACGCAATCTCTTGTCCTGGTAATTGTGGCCATTGGCAAGATAAGTGTTGGTAGGAATATCCATAAAAAGTACATCTACAGCCTTATCCGGTCTGCCCAGACGCGTGGCAGTCATGGCGACCAGCGGAAAGTCCCAGCCCCAGGTTTTCTTCCAGTTCCAATGATCCCATATGTAATCGAAGGTGGCATTCATCGTTTTTTTATTCACGACCCTTGATTCGGGCATAAATCCCAGGGCGCCAAATACGGCCGGATGGTCTGAATAGTAAGGGAGATTGGTATAGGAATCAGGTGCACTTTCTGCGGAAAGGTAAATGCCATTTTTCTGGGCAAGAACAGCAATTTTCTCCATCATATCATCCCATTGACGGTTTCTGCTCATCCCCAGACGCACCCGCCACTGCTGTGCAACATTTAATCCCCAATGCCAATAGGCTAGCTCGAAAGGAGAATTGAAAGTCTGTTCCGGTTTAAAACTTTCCTGAGCAGGGATTATGCCAATCAGGTTGTACCGGTTCTTATCAGGATCCCAGGAAGCGAACGACGCCATAAATTCGGCTGTCTGGAACACCAGTTCCTTGTATTTTTCCAGGATATCGTTGCTGTGGTAGTTGCGGTAACAGAGTTCTGCGAAATAGATGATATGCGGCTGTTGCCAGATCAGGAAGGAACCTACACCTGATGGTGCTTCCATTCCCGTGGTATCGGTCATTTTCATCCAGCGTGCCCCTTTAAAACCTTGCCTCAGGGCAATTTTTTGGGCAATTGGTAAGACATCGCGGTACCAGCCAAGACTTTTTTCAAGCAGATCAATCTTGTTCCATAGTGCGAAATGTGTAGCGTGCCACCAATGCATCTCCAGATGAAATTTACCATACCAGCTGTTGAAAGTCAGCCCGGTTTCCTGGGGCGGAAAATCGCCTGCACATTGGATAGCCATGAGATATTGGGACAAGACGACTCGCCTTTCAAGTTCTGCTGCCCGCGGATCTGTGCTACCTGAGAAATCGACTGCACCGCCACGGTTCCAGAAATAGCTCCATTTTGCCTGGTTACATTTACTCGATTGATCGAAATCGGCCAATTGGAAAGTTTTCTTTTCTTTTGTGAAAAGACAACTTACTTCAATACGCTGTCCTTTGGGCGAAAGTTCGAAATGGTGAGACTGCTTCTCAGCCATCCTTGCAGTACCTTTCCAATCCACTTTTGCGTAGTATTTCGTTGCGTCCAACGTCCGTTCAAAAATCACAGAATTTTCAGAAAATGAATTAAGAATGGTCTGATGTTTTTCCGGATTTTTCCAGTCGCAACCCGAATCTACAGGATTCCCGGTAGGATAAGGGAAGTCAAATTTTATTTTTAGCCTGCCTGCATCGATCAGCGGTGAGGTGATTTTTGAAGAGATCATATCCTGGTCGGGATGGCAAATGGTCAAAACCTCTACCTGAATACCTTCTATTTTAAATGAACTGTGAATTTCACCTTTCAACAGATTAAGTTCTTGCTTTAATTCTGAGATATCACCCGGTTCGATTGCTGACCCATCCTTC
>JANYJT010000105.1 GCA_025358395.1 Bacteroidia bacterium | reverse complement strand
CGCACAATTCGAGAGTTTTAAGGATCCGTTTATTATCATGATTACTGTTCCATTGGCCATTGCCGGAGCCGTTCTATGTCTTTGGATCTTCAATCAAACACTCAATATTTTCTCGGAAATCGGGATGATCACGCTGATTGGCCTGGTTACCAAAAACGGGATTCTGATTGTAGAATTCGCCAATAAGAAACGTGAATTGGGGTTGAATAAATTTCAAGCTGTCGTCGAAGCCTCGACACAGCGTTTGCGTCCAATTTTGATGACCAGTCTTGCCACATCGCTGGGTGCTTTGCCCATCGCTTTAAGCCTGGGTCAGGCGGCCTCCAGTCGTGTCCCACTGGGAATCGTTATTGTCGGAGGGATCATTTTCTCGCTTGTGCTGACCTTGTTTGTCATTCCGGCTATCTACACTTACGTTTCCGGAATACACAAGACCAGAGAAGAAGTTGACAAACAGTTTTTGTAATTAAAAATTACAAATTAATGATTAAAAATTTGCCTGGCAGGGCATTAAGCTCAATAGAAAAGATATGACGGGAGTGCATCTTTCCCCGGTAGGGGATAAATTTATTTATCAAATTGACAACCATTTAGAAGATCGATCCATGAAGAATTTATATTTCCTGCTTCTGTTTTTCCTCCCAATTGTAAGTGCCGCGCAACCTGTTCTCACGCTGAAGAATGCCATAGATACTACGCTCAGCAATAGCTTTGACATCAGGATAGCCGGCAACAATTTAGAGATCAGTAAAATAAATAATTCATTGGGTGTTGCCGGGGCGTTACCGGCTGTGAACGCGAGTATCTCAGACAACGAGTCTGTTACCAATGTCAACCAGAAACTGAACAGCGGCGCGGAGATCAAGAAGAACAGTGCCAGCGGAAACACTATGAATTCAAGCATAACCGCCACTATGCTCCTGTTCAATGGGTTTAAGGTAATCGCCACCAAAGAGCGTCTGAACCTGCTGCAAAAACAGAATGAATTACAGTTTAATCTTCAGGTTCAGAACAGCATCGCCACGGTTATGGCAAAATATTATGACATCGTTCGTCAAAAGGAGTATTACAAGATCATTGAGAATTCACTGGATGTTTCACAGAAAAAACTTGACATCATCACCGAAAGGAAAAATGTGGGAATGGCCAATGATGCGGATTACCTGCAGGCGCTCATCGATGTGAATTCAGCACAGCAGGCACTAAAATCCCAACTGCTGATAGTCGGGCAAACCAAAACAGATTTGCTTCAGTTGATGAGTAGGAAAAAGTATTATTCCTATGTGGTAAATGACAGCATCACGGTTGACTCCTCGATTGAGTTGAATTCGATCCTTTCCTTTCTCATTCAAAACCCACAGTATCTCGCTGCTGAGCAACAGATTAAGATAAATGAGCAAATTGTTAAAGAAGTGTCAGCTTTGCGCTATCCGGCCTTAAGAGTTAACACAGGTTACAACCTGAACCGAAGCGAAAGTGCAGCCGGCCTAACGTTGCTGAACCAAAATTATGGCCCTTATGCCGGATTAACACTTCAAATTCCTATTTACAACGGCAATGCCTACAAAATTCAAAAGGAATCCGCTGTCTACAATCTGGGAAATGCAAAACTTCAACAAGAGAATCTGTTGAATCTGTTAACTGCCAATGCTGTGAAAACATTCGAGGCTTACCGTACCACCCTTCAGCAACTCGAATCCCAACAAAAAACGATCGAATTTTCCCGCAAACTGATCTATGTGGTAATGCAGCGATTTCAGGTCAACCAGGCCACCATCCTGGATGTCAAAGCGGCCCAACAGAGTTATGAATTAACTGGTTACCAGCTGGTTAATTTGAAATTTGCCGCTAAAATTTCGGAGATAGAGTTGAAGCGGCTGATGTACCAGTTGGGGAATTAAAATAAACAAAAAGAGCATCCAATCGGATGCCCTTTTGTTTAATCTATTCCTAATCCTTATTGGAAAAGCAATTTAAAATTCTGATCGTTGGCATATTTGTCAAACTCACGGTCGTTTTGGGCGATCACTTTGTATGCCGAATCCTTCTTCATGGCATTGACCAATGCTTCGTACATCGGACCTGTTTTGCCGGTACGGGCAGCTACGATGGCTTTTAGATAGGCAATACGTCCTGATTCGACCGGTGCAGCATTCAAAGTAGTCAAAGCACCGTTGTTGTCACCATTTAGCAGTTGGGCAAGAGCGCGATTGGCAAAGCTGGTAGATTTTGCATCCAGATATTTCACGGCTGTATCATAGTCACCCTGTTTGATTTTCAGGATTCCCATATTTTCACGAACCTCTTTACCTGCACCTGTGGCTGCGCCAAAGAAAACCTCCGCTTTGGCCCAGTCTCCGTTTTTCAAAGACACACACCCAAGATTATTTTGTACGATCGGATTTTTGGGATTCAGCTGATCCGCCTTCTGGAAATTTTTATCAGCGGCTGCAACATCACCTTCGTTCATAAAGGCATATCCAAGGTTGTTAAATCCTCTCCAGTCGTCTGAAAAGATCCTGGTGAAGCTGGTGAAGATCGCTTTCTGTTTGGCTGGATCGTTGGTGATTGTAGCGGCATAAAGCAATTCTGCCTGATTCAATTTGGACGGGTCTGAGTCAGCCAGTTTGGCAATCTCAGCATCCGTTTTGCCAATCAGGCTAACGTTGGCAGTAATTTTTGCGCGACGAAGCTGTGGCAAAATCTCATCCGCAACTTTCGTGAAAGCGGAGGAGAGGTTTTTGATTTCGCGCTCACGAACTTCAGGATCTGAATACATCGCCAATACTCGAAGGATCAAATCCTTATCCTGAATATTTGATTTTTCCATCAGGGCTTTAAAACCTTCCCAGTCTTCCGGTGTATTTTTTGAAGTGACATTTGCCTTGATTTTGCTCTTTTTGAGATCTTTGTCCAATACATCTGTGGCAGAACCTTCCCGTTTTCCGGCCAGTTTGGAATTCAAATCCATGGTACCATCCGGTGATGCGTAAGCAGAAACCTCAATCCCTTTAAGCTCCTTTCTATCCGCACTGTAAGCCTCAACAATGAATTTGTTCAGATGGTCAATTTCTGCTTTTGTCAACTCTTTAGGCCTGATTTCAGAACTGTTGATCAGATAGATCAGATCGGCCATGTATGAATCCGGCACAATCCTTTGGTATTTGTCGACCGTTGGATCATAGATACCGGTAGAATTGGCTTTCTTTAGCCATCCTGTTATGGCAAGCGGACT
>JANYJT010000086.1 GCA_025358395.1 Bacteroidia bacterium | reverse complement strand
CGGACACTTCAGGATTGGGTAGTACGACGTGAAATGCTTGGAACGCCAGGAGTGGCTGATATTAATAGCTATGGGGGGTTCGTGAAACAATACGAAATTGCGGTGAACCCCGAAAGACTCAGGGGGATGAACCTTACCCTTACTGATATTTTCCAGGCCCTCGAAAAAAACAATGAAAACACAGGAAGCGCTTATATAGATAAAAAGCCTACTGCATATTTCATCAGGGGAATCGGTCTTGTAAAAACCCTGGAGGATATTGAAAAGATTGTGGTAAAGAACAATCCTTCGGGCATTCCTGTTTTGATTCGGGACGTTGCAACCGTTCAATTTGGAAACGCGACACGATACGGTGCGTTGGTTATCGATACAACTGAAGCTGTTGGCGGAGTGGTGATGATGCTCAAAGGGGCCAACGCGCATGAAGTGGTAGATAATGTTAAAACGCGAATCGAAACAATTCAAAAAACATTGCCCGAAGGAGTTCGGATTGAGCCGTTCTTAAACCGCTCCGACCTGGTTGGACGTGCCATCAAAACGGTTTCAACCAACCTGATCGAAGGTGCCCTGATTGTCGTTTTCATTCTGGTAATCCTTCTGGGGAATCTGCGGGCCGGCCTTGTTGTGGCTTCGGTCATACCCCTGGCCATGCTTTTCGCGGTATCGATGATGAACCTTTTTGGGGTATCCGGTAACCTGATGAGCCTGGGCGCCATTGATTTTGGGCTGATCGTAGATGGTGCGGTGATCATTGTCGAAAGTGTTGTGCACCGAATCTCGCAGAGCAAATACCACCATCCCGGCATCGCACGGCTAACGCAGGATCAGATGGACGAAAATGTCTTCGATTCCGCCAGGCGGATGATGAGCTCAGCCACTTTCGGACAAATCATTATTCTGATCGTCTACCTGCCAATCATGGCACTGGTGGGTATCGAGGGCAAAATGTTTCGTCCGATGGCACAGGTCGTTTCCTTCGCATTGCTCGGAGCCGCGATTCTTTCACTGACTTATGTGCCCATGGTTTCTGCGCTGTTCCTGAGTAAAAATACGGAACACAAGCGCAATTTTTCAGACAGGCTGATGGAGTGGTTTCACAAGGCCTTCACCCCATTGATTTTGTTTGCGCTCAGGAGAAAATTGCTGGTTTCTATCTCAGCGATCCTGTTATTTGTTAGCAGCCTTTTGGTATTCAACAAATTGGGCGGAGAGTTCATCCCGCAACTCGAAGAGGGTGATCTGGCCGCTGGAGTGATGACTTTGCAAGGTGGATCGCTGAGCAATACTGTTGAAATGGTTCAAAAGGCCAATAAGATACTCCTGAGTAATTTTCCTGAAATAAAGCACACCGTTTGTAAAATTGGCGCCGGGGAGATTCCTACCGACCCGACTCCCATGGAGACAGGCGACTATATCATCACCCTCAAGGACAAAAGTGAGTGGACGAGTGCCACCACACGCGAAGAGCTTGTTGCGAAAATGTCGGAAAAATTGGTCGTTTTAGCCGGTGTGAAGTTCGAATTTCAGCAGCCCATTCAGATGCGCTTCAACGAATTGCTCTCAGGATCGAAACAGGATATTGCCGTAAAAATTTTTGGAGATGATCTGAATATCCTGGCAGCAAAAGCATCCGCTGTTGAAAAAGTGATAAAACAGGTGACTGGCGTGGTCGATATCAATGTGGAAAAAGTTACCGGATTGGCCCAGGTGCAGGTGGACTACAACCGCGATCGTCTGGCACAATACGGACTCTCGGTAGATGAGGTGAACCGCGTACTTCGGGCTGCCTTTGCGGGAAGTCAGGCCGGGGTGGTATTTGATGAGGAAAAGCGCTTCGGTCTGGTCGTTCGCTTGGATCAGGATTACCGTAAAAGCCTGGATGATGTGAAAAATCTCTCGGTCGCGCTTCCCAACGGCGGACAGATTCCATTTGACCAGGTAGCCGATATCCAAATAAAGTCGGGGCCGGCGCAGGTTTCCAGAGAGGATACCAAACGCCGCATCACGGTAGGTTTCAATGTTAGGAACCGGGATGTCCAAAGTGTGATCAATGAGGTAACTAAATTGGTTGACCAAAAAGTCAAATTGCCCGCCGGGTATTATCTGTCGTATGGCGGACAGTTTCAAAACCTTCAGGCTGCCAAAGCGCGACTGTCAATTGCCGTTCCGGTAGCGTTGCTCCTGATATTCGTGTTGTTGTTTTTCACCTTCCATTCCGTCAAACAAACCCTCCTGATTTATACGGCTGTCCCGATGTCGGCAATCGGCGGTGTTTTCGCACTTTGGATGCGCGACATGAACTTCTCCATATCCGCCGGTGTTGGATTTATTGCCTTGTTTGGCGTGGCGGTACTCAATGGAATTGTGCTGATCGCCGAGTTTAACCGGCTGGAAAAAGAGGGCATATCTGATATCAAGGAACGGGTGCTGAAAGGTCTGCACATCCGCCTGCGCCCCGTTATCATGACCGCAGCAGTGGCTTCTTTGGGCTTTCTTCCCATGGCTTTGTCGAATTCGGCAGGGGCGGAAGTTCAGAAACCATTGGCTACCGTGGTTATCGGAGGATTGATCTCCGCAACGTTTCTGACACTCGTCATCCTACCGGTCTTCTATATTTTCTTCTCTTCCCATCAATTCAGGTCTGTTTTGAGGAGGAAGCTGGCAAGACCGCTTGTGCTATTTTTAATGCTCATAGTTGGTTCCTCTTTGGTCCAAGTTGCCCGGGCACAACCCTCAAAAAGCATCAATTTGCGCGAAGCCATCCAAATGGCATTGGACAGCAATCTGGCCGTTCGCTCCTCATCCTATGCTGTCAATGTGCAAAAAGTCCTGAAAAGTGCTTCATGGGATTTGCCTAAAACATCCGTTGAAGGTCAATACGGGCAGATTAATACCTATGGCAAGGACAACAGTTTTACCGTTTCTCAGTCATTTGCTTTTCCCACAGTCTATATCAATCAAAATAAGGTTGCCAATGCCAATGTGAAAAGCAGCGAATGGCAATTGAAAGCCTCCCGGCTCGAAATTGCCACTCAGGTAAAGCAAGTGTACCTGCAGTTGACCTATTTTTATTCCAAACAAAGACTCTATGCTTACCAGGATAGTCTCTTTTCAGGCTTTTTCAGGGCGGCAGAACACCGGGCCAAAATTGGCGAAACCAATCGACTGGAGATGATTACCGCACGCTCCCAAAGCCTCGAGGTAAAAAACCAGCTGCACCAGGTAACAGCAGATTTGACCATAGCCAAACAAAAACTGCAGTCACTCTTAAACACCTCATTTACCTTGGTGCCAAAGGATACCGTGTTGCTTCACGCTGAATTCATACCGGTTACCGATAGCCTGTTACTTGGCGGAAATCCATCGGCCGGATACATGAGACAGCAGCTGGAAATTGCAAAATTCGAAAAGGATCTGGAACGCAGCAAAATGCTGCCCGATTTTACGGTTGGGTATTTTAGTCAGACGATGCAGGGGGTTCAGGAGGTGAACGGTATTCCGCGAACTTTCGGTCCCGGCGACAGGTTCAACGGAATTCAGGCCGGCATTGCCATCCCTTTATGGTTTGTACCTTATACATCCAAAACCAGAGCGGCGAAATTGAAGTCACAGGTGGCGGAAACTAATGCCGAATATTTTTCAAAATCTCTTGTGGGCAACTACCGCTCCCTGTTGGGTGAATATGCGAAATATAAGAACAGTGTAAGCTATTATGAAAAACAAGCTATTCCTGAAGCCAACATAATTATTGAGCAGACCACCCTCAGCTACAAGGCAGGTGCCTTGGATTACATCGAATACATCCTGAATCTTAGCCGTGCGCTTGCCATCAGACAGAACTACCTCGATGCCCTGAATAATTACAATCAAACCATCGTTTCCATTGATTTTATAACAGGTAAAATCTTTTAATATTTCAACATCATGACAAAATATAAACTCGTCTCAATCTTTCTTATTCCGGTAATAATGATCGCTTTGGTTTCGTGCGGTGATAGCAAACAACCGGTCAAAACGGAAAAGGCAGTAGAAGTTCTCCCTGAAGACATTGTAGAGCTCAGGGCCGATCAGATAAAAATGGCGCAAATCGAAACAGCATCCATTGAAACCCGCGTGCTCAGCGGAACACTAAAAGTCAGCGGTACAGTCGATGCGGCACCTCAGAACATGGCCACGGTGAGTATGCCAATGGGCGGATTTGTAAAAAGCACCTCCCTTTTGCCGGGAAATGCGGTTCAAAAAGGTCAAACTTTGGCCGTTCTCGAAAATCAGGATTTCGTTGACATTCAGCAAAATTTTCTCGAAGCAGAAAACAAGCTGGAATATGCCGAAGCTGAGTACAACCGCCACACCGAACTCTTCAAGAACGATGTCTATTCACAACAAAATCTGCAACAGGTTACCACGGAATACAAAAATCTCAAGGCACAGGTAAAGGCTTTGGAGCAGAAATTGGCCATGATCGGCATCAATCCGAAAAATTTTCACGAAGAGAATATCAGCAGCGCCATAGCAGTTATTTCGCCCATCTCCGGCTACGTGAAAACTGTAAATATCAACCTTGGGAAATTCGTCGCTCCCTCTGATGTTTTGTTCGAAATCGTCAATAGTGACAAACTGTTTCTTGAGTTGACACTGTTCGAAAAAGATGCAGACAAGGTATCAACCGGACAGAAGATCAGGTTTTTTATCAACAATGAGACCGAACTTCATGAGGCAGTAATTTACCAGACCGGCAAATCCATTAACGCAGACCGCACTTACAAGGTCTATGCCAGCGTCACAGGTACTTGCAAGAATGTTCTGCCGGGAATGTATGTAAACGCGGTAATCGAATCATCCAGCCTGAAGGTTACCGCATTGCCTTCGGATGCCATCGTTGGCTTTGATGACAAAGATTACATTTTTGTTTTCGACAAAGACAAAGAAGAGGGTGGAAAGCCCTTTACCGAATACAGGATGGTTCAGGTGCACAAAGGTGTCTCAGATGGTGGATATACTGAGATTATTCTTCCCGAAGGTTTCAATATAGCAACGGCCAAAGTGGTTATAAAAGGGGCATACAATCTGCTTTCGGCGAAGAAAAATGCCGGAGAAATGAGCTGTTGAAATGGGGTGAAAAGTGTGTTATTTAGAACCTTATTAAATTCAATTCCGGGTTGTATTACTTATTGATCGTGGTTATTTTTATAAAAATTATTTACACATCAAAAGATGAAGACAATTTCCCTATTCTTAACCTTTTTCATTTCCATGGTATTGGTTTCCAATGCTCAGGAAGTCACTAAATGGCGCAACGAAAATTCCTCGGGACGCTACTATTCAGATAAATTAATGCCATCCTGGCCGGCAGATGGCCCCCAGATCTTATGGTCTTTTGATAAGTTGGGAAAAGGCTTTTCTTCTCCCGCATTTGCCAATGGGCTAATTTACATCAACGGGATGGTCGACGGACAAGCTGTATTGTTTGTACTGGACAATGAGGGCAAAGAGAAGCAAAAGTTTACTTATGGCAAAGAGTTTGAAGCAAGTTATCCCGGATGCCGTTCTACCCCAACCATTGCTGGAGATTTGGCCTATCTCTACACCGGAAACGGAAGATTGGTTTGTATCGATTTGAAAGGGGGTAAAGAGCTTTGGACCAAAGATATTTTCACACAAATGGATGGTGCCAATATCACATGGGGTGTGACCGAGGCATTGCTGATAGACGGAGAGGTGATTTATTGCACTCCAGGTGGAAAAATCAACAATGTGGTAGCCTTGAACCGTAAAAGCGGCATGGTGATTTGGAGTTCTCCCGGACTGGGAGAGCTTTCTGCCTATTGTACTCCTCAACTTATTCAGCTTCCGGCAAGAAAATTAATTGTAACACACACTGCCAGCCATGTGCTTGGAATTGATGCCTCAAACGGCAAATTGCTATGGAGCTCAGAACATCCAAATGAATGGTCTGTTCATCCAAATACCCCAATTTATGCCGACGGACGTGTTTTCGTATTCAGTGGATACGGACAGGGTGGCGAGATGCTTAAATTGAGCCCCGACGGGAGTTCCGTTACCAAAGAGTGGTCCATCAAAGGTTTCGACAGCCGGATGGGCGGAGCCGTGCTGATCGATGGTTTTATGTATGGTTCGGGTGATACGGATCGTAATTGGCAGTGCATTGACTGGAAGACAGGCGAGAAGAAATATGCTTCTTCTGCGCTTGGGAAAGGTGCGGTGATCGCTGTAAACAATAAATTGATCGGATATTCAGAAAAAGGGGAACTGTTTCTGGCTGAAGCCGATCCCAAAGAATTTAAGGTGATCAGCAAAACCAAAGTTACCCTTGGATCAGAACAGCACTGGGCTCACCCTGTTGTTAGCAAAGGCATATTGTATGTTCGTCATGGCAATGCATTGATTGCCTACAAAATATCCAATTAAACGGGTTTTCCGTATTAAATCGGCATCCCGTTAGTTCGGGAAAATCACCTGCCGGGATCGTAGTAACTTGAAAACAAGGAATATTGGGAAAATTTTATAAATATGGATTGTGGATAGTTGCCACAGTGATTTTAGCGCTCTTTTTCTGGTGGATTATTAAAGATCCCACGGGTCATTTCACGACAAGCAACCCAGGCGACGATCATCGCGGTGTCGACTCCACCGCTGTGAACGAGGTGACAAATATTGGCGAAAATTTCCGGTTATTTGGTACTTCAGTAAGTAATCTCAAAGGGACCTGGACCAGGTTCAGGGGGGCTGATTTTGACAACATCGACAAAAAATCGGTGCCACTGAAAAGTAAATGGTCCGGCAACCAACCTGAAATAATGTGGTCTGCAGAGCTTGGGGAAGGCCATGCCGGAGCCGCAATTTATGAGGGCAAAGTGTTCATGATGGATTATGATGAAGCCAAACGGGAAGACGCCTTACGTTGTTTTGCCCTGGAAGATGGAAAAGAACTATGGCGGCGATCGTATGGAGTGAACCTTAAGAGAAATCACGGGATGTCGCGAACAGTGCCTGCAGTCACAGCCGATTATGTGCTGACAATTGGTCCGCGATGCCATGTCATGTGCGTAAAAAGGGAGACAGGCGATCTCGTATGGACGCTTGATATGGTCAGACAATACAAGACTGAAGTGCCGCTCTGGTTTACCGGACAATGTCCGATGATCGATAACAACAAAGCCATTCTCGCACCCGGCGGAAGTTCAATCATGATTGCGGTTGACTGCCAAAATGGTAAGGTATTGTGGGAAACGCCTAATCCCGGCGGACTAAAAATGTCTCACTCTTCCATCATGCCATGGACGCTGAAAGGGAAAAAGATGTATGTCTACAGTGCCGTTGGAGGTGTTCTGGGAATTTCCGCGGAAGGCGCCGATGAAGGGAAGATCCTTTGGATTTCTAAGAAGTGGAACCACTCTGTCGTGGCACCGGCTCCGGTCTGTCTGCCGGATGGGTTAATTGTGCTGACGGCAGGATACGGAGCGGGCAGCATGGTGATCAAGGTCACTCCCTCGGGCGATACCTACCAGGTGGACGTATTGAAAGAATTCCTGCCAAAAGATGGAATGGCCAGCGAACAGCAGACTCCATTGCTCTGGAATGGGCTACTGTTCGGGATCCAGCCCAAAGATGCGGGACCCCTTCGCAACCAGCTGATTTGCGTCAATCCCGATGATGTCACAAAAACAATCTGGACATCCGGCAAGGAGAACCGCTTTGGCCTTGGGCCCTACCTGATTGCAGACAGTAAAATGTTTGTCTTGAGCGATGATGGTACACTTACCATGATTCAGCCGGATGGCAAAAAGTACATTCAGCTGGCTCAGAAGAAATTATTTAATGGTCAGGACGCCTGGGCGCCGCTTGCGGTAGCTGATGGACGCATGATCCTGCGCGATTCCAAAACGATGTATTGTATTAAAATTAGCAATTAACACCATGAGCCGGAAACTAATAAATGGACTTCTGATTTTTTTCGCGCTTGCCATTGTGGCAATCATTGTCTGGGATTTCATGGGAAACAAGGCTGGGAAAAATGTACCAAATCCTTATGAGTACAATATCGATGAATTCCGTAAAGTTGATTCACTGAAAGTTATTTATGCAGAGATTCTCAATTTCCCTGTTGTCGCGGAGGTGCTTTCCGGAATTGCAGTCAGCGATTCCCTGATTATCGTGGCCGCCGGTAACCAGATAATCAAATACGATATTTCCGGAAAAGAAGTTTTTCGCAAATCGATACAGGATTCGTCTATTTGCGTCACTGTCGATAAAAACCGGGATATATGGATCGGCACACGTCACTATGTGGCACACTACGATGCAAATGGCACCCTTTTGAACCGCTGGAATTCTTTTGGCGATCGTTCGGTCCTTACCTGTCTGGCTGTTTCGGGCGACCGGGTTTTTGTTGCTGACGCAGGAAACAGAATTGTATACCATTGTGATAAAACCGGGAAAATTGTTCAGAAAATCGGTGAGAAAAGCGAACAGAAAGGGGTTCCGGGTTATGTCATTCCGAGTCCATTCATGGATTTGGCCATCGATGATGAAGGTTTTCTCTGGGTCGTTAATACAGGAAGGCACAGCTTTGAAAATTACAATGCGGACGGTTCGTTGCGAACCTCCTGGGGCATTCCGGGAATGAAGATTGAAGGCTTCAGCGGATGCTGTAATCCGGCAGAAATGGCCATCATGGACGATAACTCATTCGTTACCAGCGAAAAGGGGCTGCCTCGCATCAAGTTATATGGCCAACATGGAGATTTTAAGGGAATCGTTGCTCCTCCCGAGTCGTTTAATTCGGACAGCTATTATGCTCCTGATATCGCCGTTGATGCCAAACATCAGGTCTTTGCCCTTGATTTTGCCAGAAAGCAGGTTCGGATATTTAAATTAAAATGAACAGCTATAAACCATGGATAACCGGAAATTAGACCGTAGGGAGTTCTTCAGAAAAGGTATTCAATACACCATATTGTCTGCAATGGCCGGAGGTACTGTTTATTGGCTCTCGGAAGGCCGGATCAGTGCCGAAGCGTGTGCCAAATCAAAATTCTGCGATGGCTGTGGAAAGCTGAAGGAATGTACCCTCGATCAGGCCAAAAAATTCAGAAAAGATGAGCGCCAATAACGAACCAAAAAAGATGGATCGCCGCCGGCTGATCAAAAATGGGATGCAGCTTACCCTGGGACTTTCCCTGGTCAGTATCGCCGGATGGTCTGCCTTCAAATCTACATCGGATAGACTGGTCTGGCAACTGGATCCATTCAAATGTGTGCAATGTGGCCGTTGTGCCAAGGAGTGTGTGATGACCCCTTCAGCGGTTAAATGTGTGCATGCCTTTAACTTATGCGGATATTGCGATTTGTGCGGGGGATATTTAAAACCGGATCCAAATGCACGGACTACCGCTGCCGAAAACCAGCTTTGTCCAACTGCGGCTATCAAACGAAGATACATTGAGGATCCATATTTCGAATATGTGATTGACGAGGAGTTGTGTATCGGGTGTGCCAAGTGTGTCGCGGGATGCACCTCCTTTGGCAATGGATCACTGCACCTGCAGGTTCGTCACGACCGATGCAAAAACTGCAATGAATGTGCCATCGCGCGAGTCTGTCCGGCCGAGGCTTTCCGGCGTGTTCCAATCGGTTCACCTTATCTGATTAAGGGAGATTTTACGAAAGGGAAGAAAAGTTGAGACATGAGAGATGAGACATAAGAGATGAGACATAAGGGATGAGACATAAGGGATGAGATATGAGACATGAGAAGGGAGCGAGTAGGGGCTGCCCTGGTGGCTGTCCTAAGAGAAAGTAGTGAACAGTGGAAAGTGAAGAGTGAATAGTGAACATGAATAATGAATATGAATAATGGGAAAAACACCGGTCCCCGAGCGTGCCAAAAGGGAAAGTGGGAAAATGGGAAGATGGGAAAATGAGAGGTAGAGAAATAAATTTATACAAAAATGAATCACTGGTGAAACCAATTAGAAGTGTCGGTTTTTTGCTGCTTATGCTGTTCGTGACGGCTCAGGCTTTTGCATTGGAAGCGCAGCAACGGTTTCCAAAGCCTGAATTTGCCACGGGATACGCCCAGCCTGCTACCACCTCGCCCGCTCCGAGATTTCTGCTTCTCGAGTACCTGGATATATTTGTTTTGCTGGCGGCTTTATCGGTTGTTACCTGGTTTGTCTTGAAGAAACGTTCCCGGAAAGGGGTCTTTTGGACCTCAGTTTTCTCCTTGCTTTATTTCGGATTTTACAGAGAGGGATGCATCTGTTCGATCGGGGCCATTCAAAATATGGTGCTTGGCGTGGTTGACACTTCCTATAAAATACCATTTACAGCTTTCGTTTTTTTCCTGCTTCCGCTGGTGTTTTCCCTCTTTTTCGGCAGGACTTTTTGTGCAGGTGTTTGTCCGCTGGGTGCCATTCAGGATATCATTGTGCTCAAGCCCATCGAATTGCCCAAATGGCTGCAAAAAGTACTGGGATTGATTCCCTATTTGTACCTGGGACTGGCAATACTTTTTGTGGCCACGAAATCGGAATTTATCATCTGCCGCTATGATCCTTTTGTCGGATTATTCAGGTTCGATGCACCTTTTCACATGATGATGCTGGGCATTTTATTCCTGGCAACCGGAATTTTTGTGGCCCGTCCCTATTGCCGCTTTTTTTGCCCTTACGGTGTCTTGCTTGGCTGGATGTCCAGGTTTTCTTCGAAACACATGACCATCACGCCGGCAGCGTGTATCCAATGCAAATTGTGCGCCAATTCCTGTCCGTTTGGAGCCATCGATGAACCGGTTTTTGAGAAGGGAAAACGGCACAGCAATGTGAACCGGTTGATTACTTATTTTATTCTTCTGCCTTTGTGGACGGGCATTGGCGGACTCGCCGGATCCATGGTGCATGTTCCTTTGTCGCAGTACAACAAGACCGTTTTTCTGGCAGAACAGCTTATTGATCACCCCGAATTGAAGAATGATCAGAAAAATATTGACATCCGTACCTTTTTAGCTTCCGGTAAGACAACCACCCAATTGATCGCTGATGCGGATGCCATCCGTCATCAGTTTTATCTCGGAGGCTGGTTATTGGGCGGGTTTATGGGCTTTGTAATAGGAACGGGTTTAATCCGTTTGTCCGCTTTCAGAAGGCGCGACGATTGGGAACCGGACAAGACCAACTGCCTGAGCTGCGCCAGGTGCATGGAATTTTGTCCGGTGAAAAAAGGTGAAGATGGAAAAATTATAATCAATGAACGATAAAATTAAACTGGCCGGAAGGGTCGCAGTTTTGACTGCCGGATTTGCGGCGCTCATTGCTTTTTTGCTGATTGCCAACTATGCTCAATCCCGGTTGAACGATCCGATAGAAAACAAAACAATCCCCGCATTGGTGAAGCGGTTAAATGCTTCTCCTGATGACGATGCCTTGAAATCTGAGATTCGGGCATTCGACCTGATGGCAAGGAAAGCATATTTTACAACCAGGTGGCAAATTCGGACAGGCACTTATCTGATGTTCTTAAGTTTGATCATTTCCATTCTGTCGGTTCGGTACCTTCTGTCGGCAAAGTCCAAATTGAGTGAAATAGATCCGATCAGGGAAGAAAAAGGTCTGGACCTTTTAATCGCCCAAAAGTGGGTCATCTATTCAGGCTCAGGTTTGATCGTGCTGGCCGTGATTTCGGGGTTGCTCTCATACAATTCCTTGAAGGAGTATATGGTCAATGAAACGATGGCTGGCAACACAGTGAAAATTGAAAATTCTGTCATTCAGGAAGATAAGCAAACTAACAAAGTCATAAGTGATTCAGTTACCATTCAGTCAAATGCCAAAGTTGAGGCTCCCGGGCCACAAGTAAAAAAAGATTCGGTTTCCGCGAAAGCGGTCACGGTCTCACCTCCCGGATTGCCCACAAAAGCGCAATTGAGGGCTAACTTCCCATTCTTCAGAGGTTCTGAGGGCACAGGTGTGGCGTTCCAGAAAAAGCCACCGGTGGATTGGAATGGCGCGGAAGGTAAAAATATTCGTTGGAAGGTGAAAATTCCCAAACCGGGATACAGTTCACCGATCATTTGGGGAAATCAGATTTTCGTTACCGGGGCCGATGCGCAGAGCCGGATGGTATTCTGTTATGACCGGAATTCCGGTAAGTTGCTTTGGGAGGCAACAGCAGACAAAATTGAAGGTTCACCGGCAGCGATGCCGAAAGTAACCACGGATACGGGTTTGGCGGCTCCCACCATGGCAACAGACGGCCGGACGGTTTTTGCACTCTTCGCCACGGGTGATCTTCTGGCGCTGGATATGACCGGCAAACGAATGTGGGCCAGGAACCTCGGACTTCCTGACAATCACTATGGTCATTCATCCTCACTGATTGTTTACAAGGATAAGTTGCTGGTTCAATACGACACGAACAGGACCGGGAAACTGCTTGCTTTTGACAGCCAAACCGGAACTCCGGCATGGGAAACATTGCGTAATTCGAAAATTTCCTGGTCATCACCGGTTTTGGTGAACACAGGAAATCGCATGGAGCTGATCCTGACAACCAACCCAAATGTTAGCAGCTACAATCCGGAAACCGGAAAAGAACTCTGGAAGATTGCCTGTCTTTCGGGAGAGGTAGGCCCCTCAGCAGGGTATGCTGATGGGATGGTATTTGCAGCCAATGAATATGCCAAGCTGGTTGGCATCAAAGCAGGTGATTCGCCTCAGATTGTCTGGGAAGCCGATGAATTTCTACCTGAAGTTTCGAGTCCGCTGGCAATCAACGGACTACTTTATATCGCTACCTCATACGGCGTATTTGCCTGTTACGATGCCAAAACTGGGACGAAATTATGGAGTGAAGAATATGGGGACTCATTCTATTCGTCGCCAATTTATGTTGATGGAAAAGTCTATCTGACGAATACAGCCGGCAAGACTTATATCGTAAAGGCAACCAAAGATTACCAGCTGGTTGGTACGCCTGAAATAGGGGAAAAGTCGGTATGCTCTCCGGTCTTTATGGACGGAATGGCCTATCTTCGGGGCGTAAATCAACTGTATTGTATTGGTTCTAAATAATTGAGGGTTAAAGCGGTGAATGAGGAAATTGAAAGAAAGCAGATTGTAGATCAAATCATTGCAGAAAAAGGAAGGTCTGCCGGATCTGTTATTCCTATCCTTCAAGCCATGCAGGACAGGTTTCATTATCTGCCTGAGGATAGCCTTAGATATGTTTGCAAAAAGACGGATATCACTCCTGAACAAATTATTGGGGTCTCATCTTTCTATTCACAATTCAGAATGCATCCGGTCGGGGAACATATCATCAAGATTTGTGTTGGGACAGCTTGCCACGTGAAAGGAGCCGGTCATGTGTACGATGCCATCAGACGATATTTTAATCTGTCAGGGCAGGAGGACACAGACATTTCGAAAAAATACACACTCGAAAAAGTTTCCTGCCTGGGTTGCTGTACCCTGGCTCCTGTGGTTCAGATCGATGAGATAACCTATGGCCATGTGACTTCCGATAAAATTGAAAATATTATTAAGGATTTTGAACACCATCTTGGATCTTCCGGATCAAAAAAAGGCTTGTTCAGAACTGTCGATGGAAATGAGATTCAGGGCGAAATTCGCATTGGATTGGGCTCTTGCTGTGTGGCTTCCGGTAGTGATGAGGTAAAACAAGCCATTGAAGACTCTATTTCTGAAACAGGAATAAACCTGACACTCAAAAATGTTGGTTGCGTCGGAATGTGCCACCAGGTACCGCTGGTTGAGGTCATTCCACACAATGAAAAGCCAATTTTGTATGCCAAAGTTAAGCCGGAAGAGATCAGTGGTATTATCAACAGCCATTTTAAATCACCACGGACAATCGACCGATTGAAAAACAGCCTGTACCGCTTCTTTGAAAACCTTCAGACTGACGCTGTTTGGGAGGGTGTAAAAAAATATGCGATCGATGCAAGAGAAACACAGGTGGTCGATTTTTTGGATCGCCAGGTTCCAATAGCTACCCAATATCGCGGCATTATAAATCCCTTGGACATACAGGAATACCTGGATCATGAAGGTTTCACGGCGATGAAAACCTGTCTTGTCTCATTGACTTCTGATCAGATCATAGATACAATTGCAGACAGCGGTCTCAGAGGAAGGGGAGGAGCCGGGTTCCCTACCGGTCGGAAATGGAAGCTTGTCGCGGAGAACAAATCGGAGACAAAATACCTGATTTGCAATGGTGATGAAGGTGATCCGGGTGCATTTATGGACCGCATGCTGCTGGAATCGTATCCTTACCGGGTCATCGAAGGGATGGTCATAGGAGCCAAAGCGGTAGGTGCAACACATGGTTTTTTCTACATCCGGGCCGAATATCCGTTGGCGCTCAAGCGAATCAGGCAGGCGCTGATCTATTGCCGCGAAAAAAATTATCTGGGCGGGAATATCCTGGGAAGCGGCTTTTCGTTTGACATCGAAATCTACGAAGGTGCCGGTGCATTTGTGTGTGGAGAAGAGACGGCTTTGATGGCTTCCATCGAAGGCCAGCGTGGATTTCCGAGAATTCGTCCGCCTTTCCCGGCCGTCAGTGGTTTGTGGAAACAGCCTACCCTCATCAACAATACCGAAACGTTCGCGCAGGTTTCCTACATTATCCGCGAAGGTGCATCCCGTTTTGCAGCCATTGGGAAAGGAGCAAGCAAAGGAACCAAGGTCTTTTCCCTGGCGGGGAAAGTGAACCGTGGCGGACTGATCGAGGTACCTATGGGAATCACCGTTCGCCAGATCGTAGAAGAGATTGGGGGTGGCGTGCAAAATGGCAAGAAATTTAAAGCGGCCCAAATAGGCGGACCTTCCGGAGGATGCGTTCCTGCTGAATTGTACGATACGCCCATCGATTACGAATCTTTGCTGGAAGTGGGTGCAATGATGGGTTCCGGCGGACTGGTGGTCTTGGATGAATCAGATTGCATGGTGGAAATCGCACGCTATTTTCTCTCTTTTACCCAGAACGAATCGTGTGGTAAGTGCACCTTTTGCCGGGTGGGAACGAAACGAATGCTCGAAATACTTACCAGGATCACTTCCGGCAAGGGAGTGGTAAAGGATCTTGAGGAACTGGAATATCTGGCGCACTGGACCAAGAAGGGAAGCTTGTGCGGACTGGGAAAATCCGCCCCAAATCCGGTTCTTTCAACATTGAAATATTTCAGGGAAGAATATCTGGCGCATATCAAGGGGAAATGCCCTTCCGGTAAGTGCCAGTCTATGATTCAATATCAGATCAACGACCTTTGCATCGGATGCACCAAATGCGCGCAAAAATGCCCGACCGAGGCAATTTTGTTCAAACCGCACGAAAAGCATTTCGTCATCAACGATTTGTGTATCAAGTGCGATGCATGCCGCGAGGCATGCCCCGTCGATGCCGTCGACATCGTGTAGAGACGCACAATTGTGCGTCTGTACAGGAGTTGCATCAAATTTTGTGAATGAAAAATAGAATTGGGGTTCAAAATAATGGAATAACAAAATAGGGTCTTCAGAATTAATGGTAAAACTCACAATAAATAACTCGACCGTTGAAGTCCCGGAAGGTACCTCGGTCTGGCAAGCTACAAAGTCAGCTGGGTTCGATGTGCCGACCATGTGCTACACCGAGGAGACCGAACATTTTACTTCATGCATGGTTTGTCTGGTGAAAGATGCCGGAAGCGGGCGATTGTTCGCCTCCTGTTCAACACCGGTTTTTGAAGGTCAGCAGGTGATTACAAACGATCCGGAGACTGAAGAATCGCGTGTGGCGGCTCTTGAGTTGCTGCTCAGCGAACATGTTGGTGATTGTGAAGCCCCATGCCAACTGGTATGCCCGGCGCATATGAATATCCCGTTGATGAACAGGTTGATTGCCAAAGGCGATTTTGCCAAAGCCCTGGAAGTTGTCAAACGCGATATCGCCATACCCGCCATTCTGGGAAGAATATGTTCTGCCCCCTGCGAGGCAGGATGCCGGCGCAAGCAGGTTGATGAGGCAGTCTCCATCTGCCATATAAAGCGCTATTCCGGTGATGTGGATTTGGAAAACGCGATTCCATTTCTACCCAAACCGGAGCCCCTTTCAGGCAAGAAAGTGGCCATCATCGGGTCTGGTCCGGCAGGACTTTCCGCCGCATGGTACCTTCAGCTGAAAGGTCATCAGGTCACAATTTTTGAGAAGAACAGTCAGGCAGGCGGCGAGTTGCTGAACATAAGCGAAGAAATACTTCCCAATGAAATTCTGCAAAAGGAAATCGCCGTCATTCTATTGGCCGGGGTACGGATTGTGCTGGACCATTCTGTTGACGATGAAGAATTCTCAAATCTCGTGGCAGAATTTGACGCTGTAATTGTCGCCATTGGAACCATCAAAGAAGGGATGACTGTTTTTGGTTTGGAGAAAGGCGCTCAGGGGATTTCGGCCGACAAAAACAGCTACCTGACTGCCCATCCAAAAGTCTTTGCCATCGGTAATGCACTCAGAAACTCCAAAATGGCAGTCAGATCTGCAGGACAGGGCAAAGAGGTGGCAACTGTCATTGATAATTTCCTGATAACAGCAGTTGTTCACCCTTACCAGGAACGCTTTAGCTCTAAATTTGGACGGTTGGCGGAAATTGAGTTCGGGCATTATCTGAAGGATTCAGAGAGCTCTCCAAGGCAACATGCCGGGAAGGAAGGCTTTTCATCTGAAGCTGCCATGACCGAAGCCGGGCGTTGCATGCACTGTGATTGCCGCAATCCCGAATCCTGTGTTCTCCGGCAATTATCGGATGAGTACAATGTTTCTCAAAGGCGTTTCAGCACAGAAGAGCGCAAACCCGTAGAAAAATTGATTCACCGCCAGGGAGTCGTCTATGAATCAAATAAATGCATCAAGTGCGGTATTTGCGTCAGGCTGACCAGGCAGTACAAGGAAGAATTTGGTTTTACTTTCGTAGGTCGGGGCTTCGATGTAAAAGTAGGCATATCTTTCAATGAAGGATTGGAAAAAGGGTTGGCCAAAACCGCCGCGATAGTGGCCAAAGCTTGTCCAACCGGAGCACTCTCCATGTTTAATGATGAAGAACAATTATGAGAATTAAAATGTTAAAATTGAATCATAAGGGCGGCACTATGTGGCCGACCTTACTGCTGGTTCTCTCTTCTCTCTTCTTTCTTCTTTCTTCTTCCCACGCCCAGCAGTGGAACATCTTTCGTGGTGACCAGCAGCTCACCGGAACAACTCAAACCACTTTTCCTGACAAGCCAAAACTGCTTTTCTCTTTTCAAACTGATGATGTCATCAAAGCCTCACCGGTTGTTAGCGGTCAAACGATTTTCTGCGGCTCAACGGATGGCTACATGTACGCCATCGGTTTCAACGGAAAGTTGAAATGGAAGTTCAATTCAGGAAACGGTATTGAAGCTCCCGCGTTGCTGATCAATGGTTCTGTATTGTTCGGTACCCTGGAAGGTCTGTTTTATAGACTTGATGACAAAACGGGCAAGCAGATTTGGAAATACAAGACAGACAATCAAATTATGGGATCAGCCAATTGGCTGAAAACCGGTAATCAGATTAGTTTAGTCGTCGGCAGCTACGATTATAACCTTCATGCGGTCGGTTTCGTAAAAGGAGATAGTTTATGGCGATACGAATCGGATAATTACATCAACGGAGCTCCTGCCATCTGGACGAAATACGCGGTCTTTGGTGGCTGTGACGGTTTTTTGCACCTGGTAAATATCCCCGCGGGAAAGCTGTTTAAAAAGATCAAAATGCAGACGTATGTTGCCTCCTCGCCACTCATCGAAGGGAATAGGGCTTTCGTTGGCGATTACGAGGGAAGGTTTTTCTGCGTTGATCTTGAGGCCGGAAAAGTTGTCTGGACCTACGATGATCCAGGGAAAAATTTGCCTTTTTTGGCATCCCCGGCTCTAAGTGGAAATTTTATTGTCGTAGGAAACCAGGATCGATATATTTATTGTCTGGACAAAACAACCGGCAAAGAGATATGGAAGGTAAAAACAAGCAGCAGGGTCGAATCTTCCTCTGTTATTGCTTCCGGCAAAGTAATTACCGGGACCATGGACGGGTTGTTGTACATACATGACCTGAAAACCGGTGCCGAACTTTGGAAGTATGAACTTGGTAGTCCTGTAATTGGCAGTCCGGCAGTGATTTCCGGGAAGATTATCGTTGGCGCCGGCAACAGAATTTATGTTTTTGGAAACTAATTTGATCATTCAATTTCTCAATGAAAATAGCACACATCATTCCGGGTTCTGGCGGTAGTTTTTATTGCGGAAACTGCTTGCGCGACAGCAAATATGTCAGGGCACTCAAAGATTTAGGCCATCAGGTAATCAAAGTGCCGATGTACCTTCCATTGTTCGATGACGCCCATGATCTGGATGAGGTACCGGTTTTTTACGGTGCCGTTAATCTGTATCTGAAGCAACGATTTTCATTTTTCAGGCACATGCCCGCTTTCATTGAAAATGCCCTGGATTCCAAAAGTGTGCTGCAGATGGCTGCTCAAAAAGCCGGTTCAACACGGGCTAAGGGCCTGGAAGAGATGACGCTATCGATGTTACTTGGCGAAGAGGGACTTCAAAAAGCCGAACTGGATCGAATGGTCGATTGGCTGGCCGAAGTTGCCAGGCCGGATGTGGTACATCTGTCAAACGCTCTTCTGCTTGGTCTGGCAAGGGCTATTAAACAGAGGCTCAACATCCCGGTAGTCTGCTCCTTGCAGGATGAAGACAAATGGGTCGATGTCATGTCTGAGAAGCACAGACAGGAGGTTTGGGATCTGATGAGTGAGCGAGGCAAAGAAATCGATGCGTTTATCCCGGTTAGCGATTTTTATGCTGCAGCAATCAGAAACAAAATGGAGATTCGGGATGATCAGATGCACACCGTTCACATCGGAGTCGATCCTGATGATTATCAGCCACGTGAGATAACTTCCAAAGAACCTGCCATTGGTTTTATTTCACGGATGTGCGAAGAGAATGGCCTTGCAGTGTTGGTCGATGCTTTTATTTTATTGTCGAAGAATCCGGAATTTGCCAAAGTAACCCTCAAAATAACAGGTGGGAACACCAACGATGACCATGCATTCATTAAAGAGCAAAAGCATAAAATTGCCCATGCCGGACTGACGAAAAGCGTCTTTTGGGTCAATGAATTTGAAGGGGAGGAGAGACTGGAATTTTACGATTCTGTCCGGTTAATCTCGGTGCCTGTTTTGAATGGTGAAGCCTTCGGCCTTTACCAGCTTGAAGCTATGGCATCCGGAATACCGATGGTACAACCCGCCCTGGGTGCGTTTCCGGAAGTCATAAATGCCAGCGGCGGCGGTATGATATATGGTCAAAATAATGCAGAGAATCTATCAGAAGCTCTTGCCGGACTGATCCTTAATCCTGAAAAACTTCAGGCTCTTAGCCTCGCCGGACTCACAGGCGTGAAGAAACATTTTGAGATCCATCATCAGGCCAAAAAGATGGTGAAAGTATATGATCAAGTTTTAAAGAGTAGAAAGGATAAGCAAGTATGATTTTGAGGGCTCAAAAAATTTCGAAGAGCTATTTCCCTAATGGCAAGGGAGTTGGACGATTGATTCTTGATCAGCTTGACCTGTCTGTCAGGAAGGGAGAGCGGGTAGCCATTGTTGGCCCTTCCGGATCAGGCAAAACGACTTTGCTGAATCTGATCGGAACGTTAGACCGGCCCGATTCAGGCAGTATTTTTTTCGAAGACCTTGATTTGACCGGGATAAATGATGAACAGCTTGCTCAATTCAGAAATGAAAAAATTGGATTTGTCTTTCAGCAACATTTTTTGCTTCCACAGCTATCGTTGTATGAAAATGTGTTATTGCCGACGCTGGCCAATAAAAACCTGCAGGGTTCAAAAATGCTGGAGCGTGCAAAGCGACTCATCGACCGTGTTGGCCTCACTGCGGTAATGAACCAGAAACCATCCGCCCTTTCCGGTGGTGAATGTCAGCGATGCGCCGTCGTGCGGGCACTGATCAATGGTCCGCAGCTGCTTTTGGCCGATGAACCTACCGGAGCCCTGGACCACTCCTCGTCGCATACTCTGGCCGATTTGCTGGTTGAACTCAATAAGGAAGAGGGTGTGACACTTCTGGTCGTGACCCATTCAAAAGATGTCGCAAACAAAATGGATCGAATTTATACTTTGCAAAACGGAAAATTGGTCGATGAAGGTTCAGTCTAAAGGAATGACATACAATCGATTGATTCTCCAGTCGATTAAATTTTTCAAAAATCTGAATTTTGGAATCGTGTTGGGATTGGCCCTTGGCACTGCCATTCTTACCGGTGCTCTTGTCGTGGGAGATTCCGTCAGGTATAGTCTTGAGCAGATTGTACAGCAGCGCCTGGGGAAAACGTCGCAGGTAATCACGGCAGGGGAGCGCCTTTTTAGCAAACAACTGTCGACAGGGATTTCACGGCAAATAAATACCGAAACGACTGCCTTACTTCGAACCAACGGATTTGGGGTGATCGATGGCGGAGCCAGCCGTGTCAATCAGCTGGCAATCTGGGGCGTCGATCCTGCCTTTGGAAACTTTGGAAACACGCCTGAAGCCTATCAATTGAAGGACAACCAGGTTGCCATCAATGAGCACTTGGCACAAATCGCCGGACTAAAAATCGGCACTGAATTTCAGCTGAGAATCAACAAACTCAATACCTTTCCCGCCAATACCCCTTTCGTATCCGTTTCGGAAAACAGTGTTTCAGTACTGGTGAAAATTGTACGAATCCTCAAAGCCAATGAACTTGGAAATTTTCGGTTGCAAAACAGCCAATCCGCCCCCCGGAATATTTTCCTGAATATGGACTGGTTGAACGGGCAAATGAAACTTCAAGGAAAGGCCAATGTCATCCTGATCGACGAAAAATATTCAGGGAGTGATCTTTCCAAAATTGTACAGCAAAACTGGAAGATAGCGGATTTGAATTTTCAGATAAGAATGGATACAGCGCTGAATTACACCGAATTGATTTCTGACCGGGTTTTTCTGGAACCTTCGGCAGAGCTGTTCTGCCGCGACCACCTGACTCATTCCGGAGCGATATTCTCCTATTTTGTCAACGGCTTTTCTGCCAATGGTTTCGCGACCCCTTATTCATTTATATCTTCTGATCCAGCACTTTCCGGGCTGCAGATCAAGGTAAGCAAATGGCTGGCCGACGACCTGAAATTAAAAAAGGGCGACAATATCAGGATATCCTATTACCAGGTTGGTCCGATGCGACAGCTGGTCGTACGGGATACCACTTTTGTCGTCAGCGAAATCTATTTCCCATCCGGTGAAACGGCCGACAGGAACCTGATGCCGGTCATTCCCGGACTTTCGGACGCTGGCAATTGTCGCGACTGGAAATCCGGGGTACCGATAGATCTGAAAAAAATTCGGCCGGTGGATGAGGCCTACTGGAAACAATATGGAGGCACACCCAAAGCCTTCATCTCGCTGGAAACGGCCGGAAAATTATGGGGAAACCGCTTCGGACAAGCAACAGCGGTAAGAATCCCGGGATTGAAAAGTGCAGAATTTGAAAAGGCTCTTTTAGCCGGACTCAATCCCGCCGATTTGGGTTTCGAAATCAGGGATGCCAAAAATCTGGGAAAAAGTGCCGCTGCCGGAGGAGTGGATTTTGGTCAGTTATTTTTAGGACTGAGCTTCTTCGTACTTTTCGCGGCGGTATTGCTGACCTTCATTCTTTTTCGCCTGTTTCTCAACAACAGAAAATCAGAAATAGGCACACTTTCAGCTCTGGGATTTTCAATTTCTGCCATTCAGCGATTGTATCTGAAAGAGGCTTCCGTCTATGTTGTTCTCGGCATTCTCCTCGGAATTCCATTCGGTATATTTTATAATTATTTGATAATAAATGCGATAAGTACAATATGGGTGGATGTGATCGGTACAACTGATGTTCACATTCATATTTCTCCAGTGTCGATAGTAGCCGGAAGTTTGATTGTGGCCTGTACTTCTCTGTTGACATTAAGTTTTGTGTTGAATCGCTTCCTGAAAAGGCAGATTGTCCATTTGCAACGAAAATTGGCTACTGTAAAGTTAGATACAGGTTCGTGGTCTTTGAGAATTGGCATAATATTCCTGTTGATTTCCCTGCTGCTGTTGGTGGTTAAAGGATATAACCACGGAGAGATAAGTCCGGAATATTTCTTCATCAGCGGATTTGGTTTACTTCCAGGATTGATTCTTTTGGTCGATTTTTGGTTCTGCAAATTGGGTTCGGCAGGGGTAAATAAACCTTTTTCATTCAGAAAATTCACTTTGCGCCGCCTGACTGCCGAGCGTCATCGCAATATTTTGATCATCAGCTTCCTGGCAACAGGTGTTTTCCTGGTTGTCTCAACCGGATTGAACCGAAAAGACCTCACTACAAACTCAGATGACCACAATTCGGGTACAGGAGGTTACAGGTATTGGATTGAAACCAGCATTCCGCTCCTCAATAATCCGGATACACCCAAGGGAAGAGAGGAGCTTGATTTACCGGCCAATGCCGGGGTCGTCTCCTTACAGGTCAGAAAGGGTGATGACGCCAGTTGCCTGAATCTAAACAAGATTGCTCAGCCCGAAATCGTTGCCCTCGATCCAACGATTTTTGACAAGAGATCTTCCTTTTCTTTTGCCGGCATTTCGGAGGGGATGGATCCCAAACACCCCTGGCTCGCTTTGGATCAATCCTTCAACGATGGCGTAATACCGGCATTCGCCGACCAGACTGTCATTCAGTGGGGACTTGGTAAAAGCCTTGGCGATACCCTTTCCTATACAAACGAGGAGGGCAAAGTTGTCAGGCTAAAACTGGTCGGTGGACTGGCCAATTCGGTTTTGCAGGGGAAGGTGATTATTGCCGAAAAACATTTTGCCGAAGCATTTCCTACTGTCAGCGGATCTACCTTATTTCTCATAGACCTTCCTGAAAAGGCAACCAATCTGGAAGATTTGAGAAACGGCTGGCGGATTTTTGGTCCGGAAATTGTCAGGACTTCCGACCGCCTGCTAGCTTTTTACAGTGTCGAAAGTACCTACCTCAATATCTTCCTGATGCTGGGGGCGATAGCGCTTCTGATCGGAACCGTCGGACTTGGAATTTTGCTTTACAGGATTACCCTGGAGCAGATTCCTGAGTACGCATTACTGATTTCGCTAGGTTATAAAAAATCGCTGATTATCAAATTGGTCATGATTGAAAGGCTATTCCTTATCGTGCTTTCAGTTGTGGCAGGCATTGTTCCGGCAGTACTGAGCGGACTTCCTACGCTAACTTCTTCACTATATGCCAATCTGTGGATTTGGCTGCCAATCATTTCTGGTTTGGTTCTGCTTAGCGGTCTGACAGGAAGTTATTTGGCAATTCGAATGGCTATCCGGCAAAATCTACTTGTTGCATTGCGAAATGAGTGATCTGAGGACAATCAGCGCTTAATTCACATAACATTGATCTAAAGAAGAATAGGTATCATCAATATTTGGATAATCCGGTGATGCAATATGTACATAGGGATTAACTCTGCAAACCTATTGCTTCAAAAAGCCAAAGAAGTATTGAAAGATGGTATAACAAAAGACACCTATGTGGGAGAAGCCAGCTTTATTCGTGGATTCAACTATTTAAAACTGGTTCGCCAATATGGCGGAGTACCATTAAAACTGGAACCAAGTATTACTCCTGAACGTGAATTCTCGCGCGCTACGGTCAAGCAGGTGATGGAACAGGTAATTGCTGATTTTACCGAAGCGTATAACAAACTTCCTTCAATTGCAGCTCTGCCAGGTAAGCTTACCAAAGATGCCGCTGCTCATTTTCTGGCAAAGGCTTATTTGTTTCGTGCCAGCGAAATCAACAGTGGATGGAACAGTTCGACAAAAACTGCCGACTTAACCAATGCTTTGAAATATGCTGATGAAGTTATTGCACGTCACCAGTTGGCTTCTGACTTTAAAGATTTGTTTAACTATACTGCTGTTAATGGCGCAAATGAAAAATTGGATGAAATTATCCTTGCAGCTCAGTTTACTTCTGATAAATCCACCGGAGGAGTCTATGGTAATCAATGTCACCTCTATTATCTGTCGCAATACCTCAACCTGGCACAAATGAAACGTGACATTGCCGGTGGCCGTGAGTACCAGCGTTTACGTACCAATTACTATGCTTACAATGTTTACAACCGTATAAACGATTCGCGTTTCTGGAAAAGCTTTAAGACCAAATACGCGGTAAACAATCCATCAGGCAGTTATGTACAGGGCGATTTGGGAGTAATGTATATCATCAACAATGCTTCTGACCTGCGTTATGCTGCCAGGGGAAGCCTGACAACGATAAAAGATACGAAATCAGGAAAAATTGTTCCCAATGTATTTGCCACTTATGCTGAAGGAACTGATTTTCTGAACAGCGATGCCTTGGTGAACCGATTTGCCCCATTGAGCAAATACATCGATGGTTCGCGCGAAACAGTGAGCGACGGTATCGGTTTCCGAGATGGTATACTTGCTCGTTTGGCCGATACTTATTTGATGGCTGCAGAAGTTTGCATCCGTCAGAATAACTATCCCAAGGCATTGGAATATATTAATAATGTTCGTGTCCGTGGAGCTTATAAGTCAGGTGAAAGCCGCAAAGCTTATACTGATGGAGGCGCTGCATACACCGCTTCATCCAATCCTACAGGTTATGCTTCAATGGGGGCAACCAATTCATTTTATCCGGAGAATTCCTATTACGAATCAAATAATATTGCCGAGACAACCGAAGCAACCAACTTAACAGTGACAAGCTTCAGTTCTCTGCCGGCAGTTGATGAGGAAATCATCAAAACATTGGGATACAGCAGCGAATTTGATCGTGCCATGTGTTTTCTGCTGAATGAACGTTCACGCGAGTTGATGGGCGAATTCCACCGTTGGGAAGATCTGTCGCGCACCAGAACGTTAATTGCCCGTGCCAAAGCATACAACAAAAGGGCTGCTCCAAACATTCAGGATAAACACCACTTACGCCCCATACCCCAATCATATCTTGATGGCATCAGCAAAGATGGTCGTGTATTAACTTCTGAAGAAAAAATGGCTCAACAAAATCCTGGTTATTAATAACCTTGATTAAAACTGATATTTAGGCGATTTTGCCTGCGATTTTTTTTGAATTATATCATCTGTTTTTGTAAAAACATTGATATCTTCCAAGCTTGTTCAAACAAAACATTTTCTTACTTAATATTCACAAGTTATGATCAAAAATATTTTCACTGCACTGTTGTTTTTGCCCGTAATTGCATTTTCACAGACTCAAACAGCTAAACAACAAAACGATGTAACTACTCCTTTACATTTGATGCAGCCCGATTACGTGACACCATACAATGTCCCCACTGCTGTAGAAATAACAAAAGTACTCAATCGGGTTTACAACTACCTTGAAGCAACAACCCCAACCCAACTGACTGATGCTTCAGGAGCTGAATTGTCAGACTATACCAAAGTAAATGCGCAAACCAAATTCAAACAAGGCGATTTCAGGTTGATCAGTTACGAATGGGGTGTTACTTATGCGGGAATGTTGCTGGCTTCGCAAGCTACCGGAGATCAGAAATATGCTGATTATACCTTCAATCGACTGAAATTTTTAGCCGATATTCGTCCTTCATTTCTGAAACTGGAACAACAAAATCCGGAAGCTCGTCACGCTATGTTCTCGGTCATCCATCCACATGCGCTCGATGATGCTGGTGCCATGTGTGCTGCTATGATCAAGGCTGAACAAGCCAAAATAAGCTCAGACCTGAATCCCATGATCGATAATTTCATGGACTTCATCAGCAACAAGCAACAGCGTTTCGACGACGGAACTCTTGCCCGTAACCGGCCGCTTCCCAATTCACTCTGGCTCGACGATTTATTTATGAGTGTTCCGGCATTGGCGCAGATGGGCAAATACACAGGGCAAACCAAATATTACGACGATGCCGTTAAACAGGTACTCCAATTCTCGAAGCGAATGTTTAATTCTGAAAAGGGTTTATTCATGCATGGCTGGATTCAGGAAATGCCCGAACATCCGCAGTTTCATTGGGCACGTGCCAACGGATGGGGTGTGATGACCATGGTTGAATTGCTCGAAGTTTTGCCAACCGATTATGCCGGTCGAGATAAGGTGCTCGATTTGCTAAAACGCCACATTCGCGGTTTGGCCAATTATCAGTCTCAATTCGGCTTCTGGCACCAGTTGATCGACAAAAATGACTCTTATCTCGAAACTTCGGCAACTGCAATCTACACTTATGCCATTGCCCGTGCCATCAATCGGGGTTACATCGACGAACAGGTTTATGGCCCAATGGTTTGCCTGGCCTGGAATGCCGTTGCCTCTAAAGTGAACGAAAAAGGACAGGTTGAAGGTACTTGTGTAGGTACCGGAATGGGGTTCGATCCGGCATTTTATTACTACCGTCCAATCAATGTTTTTGCAGCCCATGGTTATGGCCCGGTTCTTTTAGCAGGAGCCGAAATGATCGAGTTGTTGAAAAAACATTTCCCAAAATTAAACGACAGTGCCATCCAGTTTTACTCAAAAGAGGTAAAAACAAACGGCGCCATCTTCGAAGCCAAATAATACATTAGCGAATAATATGCGAGTTCAGAAAATTACAATTTTCATTTTCAGCGTTCTTTCATTTCTGAATGTTGGTGCTCAGGAGGATCGGGGCTATAAAGTATATCAGTTTCCTTCGAACATGATTCCCCGAATCGACGGAAATACTGACGATTGGGCCAGCTTTCCTGATGAATATGTAGTGGGAACCGATCAACTTTGGGACGATTCAAAGCATTATCCGACGGTTGACCCTAAAAATCTGGACGTAAAAGTGAAAGTAGCCTGGGTGAAAGGAATGAACCGTCTGTATTTTTTGTACGAAGCTTATGATGATTATTGGGATTTCACATTGCCTGGATTACACAATGATATTTTCGAGATAGTTATTGATGGCGACCTTTCCGGAGGACCCTTAATTGATGAACAACATCCCAATCAAAACCTTGACCGCTGGGAAACTTATTTTGCCTATCATGGTGTGCATGCACAGAATTACCACATTTTTACGCCAGCCGTAGGAAAAGACTGGGCCCTGGCATGGGGTTGTCAACCCTGGATAAAAAATCTGCCCTATTCCAATATCGCCTATTCATACAATTTTAAACCGGGCGAGTCGGGCAAACTGATTGCCGAATTCTGGATCACCCCCTTTGATTATGCAGGTGCCGAAGGACCATCAAGGGCTGTTGAGTCTATTTTGACTGACAATAAAAAAATCGGGTTAACCTGGGCTGTTATCGACTACGACGATGTAAATGATGAATCTAAAAAGGGCTTCTGGAATTTATCGAAGAACCATAAAATGTATGGAAACTCAAGCCTGGGTACTATTTTTACCTTGATGCCACTTGAATCGAAATACCAAAAATCGTTTGAAGCGCAATGGTCGTTTATCGTAACCGATATGGAAAAACGTCAGGTAACCTTTAAAGACGAAAGTAAAGGTGTAATAACCAGTTGGAACTGGGACTTTGGCGACAGCACTTCATCAACCGAACAAAATCCGGTACATCATTATAAGCAAGCCGGCAAATACATTGTTATTCTGAACATTGAAGGGCCTGCCGGTAAATCGAGAATGGCAAAAGTGTGGGATGTGGCCATAAAATAAACCAACCAACTAAAAAGTCATGGGAAAATATATCAAATTTAAAATGCGCTTAATAACAGGCTTGTTCCTGTGTTTTATTGGCTCCATAAACTCTTTTGCCCAGGAAATTCCACACCTCGAAAAAAGAGGAAATGCAACACAACTAATTGTGGATGGCAAGCCTTTTCTTATTTTGGGGGGCGAATTGCATAACTCAAGCAGTTCGAGCCTGGCCTACCTTGATACGTTGTGGTTACCTTTAAAGCAAATGAACCTTAACACGGTTCTTGCTGCCGTTTCGTGGGAGCAGATTGAACCAACCGAAGGAACATTTGATTTTACACTGGTCGATGGGATGCTGAAAGGTGCTCGTGAACATCAGCTTAAATTGGTTTTACTATGGTTTGGAAGCTGGAAAAATGGTCTTTCGCATTATACTCCATTGTGGGTAAAACAAGATTACAAACGCTTTCCCCGGATTATACTCGAAAATGGGAAACCAACAGAAACGCTCAGCGCCCTTAACGCTGAATCAGCCAAAGCTGATGCAAAAGCATTTGCTGCCCTGATGCGGCATCTCGGCGAAGTTGATAAGCAGGATCGAACAGTCATTATGGTTCAGGTTGAAAATGAAGTTGGTGTGATTGGTGGTGCCAGAGATTATTCGGCCATGGCCAATGCCGAATTTGCCAAACCTGTTCCTGCTGAATTGATGAACGAATTGAAATCCAATTCTTCCGGGCTTCAATCTGAACTTGTAAAGAAATGGAGTGAAGCCGGTTCTGAAAAATCGGGAAGCTGGGCTGAAGTATTTGGCGCCACTCCATTTGCTGATGAAGCGTTTATGGCATGGCAGTATGCCAAATATCTCAATACGGTGGCAAAAGCTGGTAAAGCGGTGTACGATCTTCCCATGTTTGTGAATGCCTGGATTGTACAACCTGAAGACAAAAGGCCGGGAGATTATCCGGCAGGTGGACCTCAGTCACACGTTCACGATATCTGGCGAATGGCAGCGCCAGCCATCGATATAAAGGCCCCGGATATTTACCTCCCCGATTTCAAAGGGATTACAGCCATGTACCACCATTCCTGGAATCCGTTGTTTATACCCGAGTCCTTTTCAGGAAAGAAAGGAGCCGCAAATTCATTTTATGCAATTGGGAAACACGCCGCAATTGGTTATTCACCTTTTGGCATCGACAATTGGGTCGAAAACCCTTCCCAGGCTCCAATTGCCAAAGCCTATCGGGTATTATCACAACTTTCTCCTGTAATTACCGAAGCTCAATCGAAAAATACAATTTGCGCTGTTTCACTGGATAAAATGGATTCGGTACAAACAATCGAGTTGGGTGGATATAAAATTGGTGTTTCTCTTCGGAAAAACTGGAATGGAGTGGCTCAAACTGATAATGGTTACGGTCTGATCATCAATTCAGAAAAAGATCAGTTTATTGTTGCCGGATCTGATTTGAACTTTACTTTTGTACCCATTTCATCAGGGCCAAAAATGGCTGGTTTAGCTTCGGTTTGTGAAGGAGAATATGGTAATGGAGCATGGAAAGCTGGTCGCCTGCTGAATGGCGATGATGTTATGCTGAGTTATAAACTGGCAGATGAAGCAGCCGGGAACCGGACAGGCAGCGGAGTGAAGCTTAGAAGTGACCCGGGAATTCTTCGGGTAAAACTATACAGGTTCGAATAAGTAGAAAAAAAGAAACGACAAACCCTAAACCAAACACTTATGAAAAAGGACATTCTCCTGATATTGGGAGTCCAGATTATCATCCTGATCCTCAATTTGCCGGTTCAGGCCCAAATTGGCCACCGTTTCCCTTCTGAACGGAAAGTGGTGAAAGATCCGGTGACAGGCACCGAACTTACGTTTTTAACCAGCGCTCCTGTTGGCGACAGCAAAATCTATCAAACGCACAACCAGTGGACTTCGGATAGCCAATGGCTTATTTTCCGGTCCGACCGGGTGAAAGGTGAAGCGATGGCTGTCAATGAAAAATCGGGAGAGATCGTTCAGGTTACCGAAGGTGGTTACACCGGAATGCTAAATGTGGCCCGAAAATCCATGAAACTCTATTTCATGCGGAAACCCAAGACTGACCCGGATTCGAAAAAGCTTGATATTGTTGAAGTTGATCTGGCCAGATTGTTTGCCGACAGCAAAGCTGGAACATTGAAATCAGCTTCGGTTTATCAGCGGATTTGCGGCACGCCACCTGCCGAATGGGAAGCGGGTGGTGACATGGCGCTTGATGGCGATGAACAATGGGTTTGGTTTCGCGTGGGAAAAACCGAAGCCCAAAAGCATTTGCCTGAAGGAATCAAAATCGAAGAAAATTTCGGTCCCCGCAAAATGGGAGCAGGGCCGGCAGGTATTGCAGGAATGAATATTCACTCGGGTGAAATTAAATATGTTGTTTCAGTTCCCTTCCAGGTGGGGCATATCCAGACCAATCCGTGGGTTCCGGGACAAATTATTTTTTGTTGGGAAACGGGTGGCAAATCACCTCAACGCACCTGGATCGTAAATTCCGATGGTACTGGTTTACGTCCGCTTTATCCTGAATCGACCTACGAATGGATTACACACGAGGCAGTTATCAGCTCTGACGAGGTGGCTTTTGCCATCATGGGGCATCGTAAAATTCCAAATACTTCAACTGACGGCAAGCCAGGAACCGATGTGAAAGGAGCGAATCCCGGGCAGGAAGCAGAGTGGGGAGCATGTGGTACCCGCGAAAAACCTACAGGATTGGGCATTGTCAACATCAATACCCGCGAAATGACGATTGCCGGTCAGATTCCGTTCGGAAGTGGTTTCTGGCATGTGAATGGCTCAGCTGACAAACGTTTTGTGGCAGGTGACGACTTCGATCGAAACTTGTACCTGATTGACCGGAAGACCCATGAAATGATCCTGCTGACCACCGGTCATAAAACTACGGCAGCCGATCATCTTCATCCAACATTTAGTCCCGATGGCACCCGCATAGAAATCCAATCGGCCATGCTTTCGGCTGACAACAAGAGTATGAATATTTGCATTGTACCTGTTCCCCAAAAATGGTTGGAAAGAAAATAAATGTAGTTATGGAAAGAAAATCATCAAAAATCGTAGAATATCTTGACAAAGGTTACTCCAAATTGATATTTTTCGTCGTAGGATTAGTTGCATTGGTTTGGTTCCTTATCCGGGTAGTCCCTAAACCAAGTCGTGCAAGCTATCCATGTCAGCGTGCAGCATTTCCATTGGCCACTGCTTTTGTGATTTGGATGACTGGATTTTTGTCAACTCTTTGGGGTGTGAAATTTATTAGAAATCTCTTTGCTCATAAGCGCTGGGCTGTTGTGGGAACCTCTGTGTTTATGATGGTTCTTTGCGTGTTTTGGATTAGTATCAACCCAGTGTTTATTTCAGAATCGAATGCGAGTCTTCCGGATGATGTATTTAAACCTTGTGTTGGGTTCGACTGGAAGCCAGGAGCTTCAAATCAACCAGTTGGAGATGCAAAAGGTATTTTTCCCGGACGTGTAGTCATGGCTCGCGATCCAGGAGCAACCAAATGGGCAGGTAACTGGAAGTTAAACGAGGATCAGTGGTGGCTTGATAAGAATACTGATGCCAATAAAATAAACAGTATGCTTTCGGTTACTTTACAAAAGCTGACCGGAGCTAAATCGGACAATGCAGCATGGAGAAAAATATTTTTACATTATAACGAAACCACACGAGGCTTAAAAAAACAGGGTTATAAACCAGGTGAAGTGGTCGCTGTGAAAATCAACCTGAACAATAGTAGTGAAACCAAAACTGATAATCAAACCGATGCTACGCCTCAAATGATTCTGGCATTGGTCCGTCAATTGGTTTATCAGGCTGGGGTTCCTGAAAATAATATTCTGGTATACGATGCCCGTCGTCCTATTTTTCCATACATGCTCGAATGTGTGTGGAAAGAATTCAAAGATGTGCGTTTCCTTCAGGAAAAAACACCAGACAACAAGCAACCCGTAAATCCTGCATATAATGACCATACTGGTCTTGAGGGCGCTATTTGGGTAGAAGGAGTTAGCTATTCTGCCTTAGAATTTAAAGATGCTAAACTCATCCCGCAACAGTTGAAAGAGTCAACCTATCTTATCAACCTTGCCCTGTTGAAACTTCACTCGTACCCATACAATTATATGGAAGACGGCGATGAGGGACAAACCGCCCTGACAATGAGTGGTAAAAATCATGCAGGTTCAATTAAAGGAACTGCTGAACTTCATGCCATTTTAAACACCAAACGCGATGGCAAGAAGAATGCTTATTCTCCATTGGTTGATTTGGCTGCATCACCTAATCTTGGTGGTAAAACCATACTATATATGCTCGATGGTTTATATTGTGGTCGAAAATGGCGCTCTTATCCATTGCATTTCCCCAACCCGCCTTTCAACAACAAGGTCGAACCTTACGAAAACTCAGAATGGCCTGCATGTGTACTTGCTTCATTTGATGGTGTTGCTATTCAATCAGTTGGGCTTGATATTATGTATGCCCAAAGTGAGAACAACAATGAAGTATCGTACCACAACGTTCCTCGTATTTTGTTACGCGAGAATGCAGATGATTTTTTGCGCGAAATGGCCACTCCGCAAAATGCACCATCGGGGGTAAAATATATTCAGGGAGGAAAACCTGTTGAAAGCCTTGGCGTATTTGAACATTGGGATAACGATGCATCCATGAAATATTCACGCAACCTCGATCATAAAGCCGGAAAAGGTATTGAATTTATTTACATACCGGTTAAACAGTAAGCCTAACGTCTATTTTGAAGAAAGTTTTTGTAGCACCAAAGTTTGGTTTTTCAATTTTTATCAACAAGTAAAAAAATGAAACAGAAAAAAGTTCTATTTATCGCATTTCTAATGCTGGCATTTACTTTACCTGGAAAGTCGTTAAAAGCCAGTGGACAAGCTACCGACTGGGCGATTAAAACAGCCAATAGTTTTATAAATAAATATCCCAATCCAGATAGTATTCATTGGTTCACCAACCAGAATCATTTCGACTGGCAGGCAGGTTACCTGATGTTTACCATGGAAAAACTTTGGAAAGCTACTGGTAATCAGGATTATTTCAATTACATCAAGAGATATGTCGATCAGCAGGTTGACAGCGAAGGGAATGTTCGCGATTTCAAACCGGATGCCTTGGATCATTTCATACCCGGTTATGCCATTCTTTTTATGTATGAGCAAACCGGATTGGAAAAATACAAGAAAGCAGCAACTCATATATACGAAGGGTTTAAGGATTACCCGCGAAATCCTGACGGAGGATTTTGGCATTCGACAGTATGGGCAAAAAATCAGATGTGGGTTGATGGTATATTTATGGGGCAAGTGTTTATGGCCCGCTATGCAAAAAACATAAGCAAGAATAAAGCTGATTATGATGAAGTTACCCGACAAATGAAGTTGGGCATTACAAATTGCATGAAACCCAACGGGCTGTTGTTGCATGGATACGATGCTTCGAAAAAAGCAAAATGGGCCGATAGGATTACTGGACTGTCAACAGAAGTATGGAGCGAAGGACTTGGCTGGTATGCAGTCCTGATTGCTGATGTATTCGATTTCCTGCCGAAAGACCATCCCGACTATCCGTTTTTAATGGCTTACCTGCAAAAATTATGTGCCGGGTTAAAAGCTTGTCAGGACTCTCAGACAGGTATGTGGTGTCAGGTAGTTGACAAACCCAACAATGAAAAAAACTGGAACGAAACTTCAGGCACCGGAATGTTCACTTACCTAATTAAAACATCAATTGAAAAAGGGTATATCACACGCGACGAATTTGAACCGGTGGTTGAAAAAGCCTATAACGGAATGATTGGCAAAGCCAGGATAAACGACAAAAAACAAGTTGATATTATTGATTTAAGTAGCATTGGCATTAAAGAGAGCTATAATGATTACATAAGCCAACCCAAAGAAATAAATACTTTTGCCGGAATCAGTTCATTTATTCTGGGTGCAGCAAGCATGGAACTAAAGAATATGTACAGCATCGAAGGAGCACGGTTATCACCTGCCATAGTTCCCGGAAACGGTTTGTCGCATTTCGATTTTTTCTATGCCGGAGAGGCAAAAAAGCAGAACATGTACATTGTTCGAAACGGGAAAATTGACTGGTCATACACCCATCCGGTTACGAAAGGTGAAATCAGCGATGCCATAATGCTTACGAACGGGAATATCCTGTTTGCCCATCAGTTTGGAATTACCGAGATTACTCCCGACAAGAAAATTATCTGGAATTACGACGCCCCCGAAGGAACTGAAATACATACTGCACAACCGATTGGCAACGATTTAGTGTTGTTCCTTCAGAACGGAAACCCGGCTAAACTCATCGTAATGAATAAGAAAACAGGCAAGATCGAAAAAGAACTCATTTTGCCAGTGGGGAATCCGAATAGTATTCACGGACATTTCCGACATGCCAGATTAACAAGAACCGGAACTATTTTGGTTGCACACCTTGATATGGGCAAGCTTTGCGAATACGATTCGGATGGAAAAGAGCTGATGAACCTTGATGTGCCCGGTATTTGGTCGGCTGAGGAATTAGCCAATGGAAACATTTTAATAACCAGCAGCAAAGTAGTACGCGAAATAAACCGGAAGCTCGAGACAGTTTGGGAATATCAATTGAGTGAAGCCCAGGGGTATTTGATTTCCAATCCACAGCTATCGGTCCGGCTTTCAAACGGAAATACAATCATCAACAACTGGTTTAATCAATGGAACGGTAAAGGAACCGTAGATGTTAATAACCAACCAGTTCAGGCAATTGAAGTCACCCCTGACAAGAAAATCGTTTGGGCATTGTGCGAATGGTCCGAACCATCGAACCTTGGCCCTTCAACCATTATTATTCCACTTTTGGAACCCCGGACTACCGAGAATGTTTTCTTCGGGAATAAAACTAAAACTAAAAATCAACTAAAATAAAAACCCAATCATGACAAAAATTAAACTTATTCAATTTATTTCATTTTTATTATTGGTTGCTTCCATTTCCTTTCCGCTGAAAACAACGGCAAAAGTTGAAGTAACCTCGCTATTTACCGACAATATGGTTCTGCAACAAGGCAAAGAACTGGCATTCTGGGGAACTGCATCTCCGGGTGAACAGGTTTCCGTTTCAATCATGGGAAAAATTACCAAAAGTGCTGCCGATCAAAATGGTAGCTGGAAAGTCAAATTTCCAAAGCTAAAAGCTTCTTCCACTCCCATGGATATTATCATTCAGGGCCAAAATACCATAACAATAAAGAATGTACTGGTAGGCGAGGTTTGGCTTTGCTCCGGACAATCGAACATGGATATGACCGTAGCAAAGGAAGACCGCTATTGGTGTGGGGTAAACAACGAAGCCGAAGAAGTTGCCGCCGCCAATTACCCGAATGTCAGGGTTTTTGATGTTGATTTTGCACCAAGCATGGAAATAAAGGCCAATGCCAGGGGGAAATGGGAAATCTGTTCGCCCAAGACAGTGGGTCACCTATCGGCTGCCGCGTATTTCTTTGCCCGCGAAATAACAAACCGTTATAAAGTTCCGGTCGGATTGATCACGACAGCTTTTGGCGCTAGTACTGCCGAAGCCTGGGTAAGCCAATCGGCATTGGAGAAATATCCAAATATCAGGTTCCTGCTCGATAACTATTCGAAAAAACTGGAAGCTTTTTATGCCGATAGTGCCGTGACGATAGCGAAATTTCGTGATGATATCAAAAAATTCAGGGGCGACATGGCTGCATTTCGGGCATCGGGAGGCGATGTAAACGCCAAGATGCCAAAAGCGCCCAAAAACCCTGACATTCGAAGCGACCAGCACAATCCTTATGTATTGTACAATGGCATGGTTGCCCCGCTTATCCCTTATACAATTAAGGGTGCGCTTTGGTACCAGGGCGAAAGCAATTATCCGAGCTGCGATCAGTACGACCAGATTATGGAAGCTTTGATTGCCGACTGGCGCGAAAGGTGGGGGCAGGGTAACTTCCCGTTCATCTATGTTCAGTTGGCCAATTACCAAGATGTTATTACGCTGCCGGTTAAAGACGACCCGATGGTGTCGGTTCGAAACGGGCAACTCAAAAACCTATCGGTTGCAAACACTGCAATGGCAGTTGCCATCGACAATGCCGATCCTTCGGATTACGGCAATGTTCATCCCAAGAATAAGCAGGAGATTGGTCGCCGCCTGGCCGCCGCCGCAAGGGCAATCGCTTACAAAGAAAAAATAGAATATATGGGGCCGATTTTTAAGGGGATGAAGGTTGATGGGAACAAAATTGCCTTGACCTTCAGTCACACCGGAAGTGGTTTGAAGGCCAATGGCGATGTGTTGAAAGGGTTTGCAATTTCAGGAGCAGATAAAAACTGGGTGCATGGCGAAGCAAAAATTGTTGGAAATAAAGTGGTTGTGTCGAGCCCTGAAATTCAAAAGCCGATGTATATACGATATGCCTGGGCCCGAAACCCAATTTGTAATTTGTATAACAACGAAGGGTTCCCGGCTTCGCCGTTCCGTACCGATAACTAATACTCAAACTAAATATATGAGATCGTATAAAAAAGTACTCTGCATTTTTGCACTGGCGCTGGCATTTAATCAGGTGTTTGGACAACCTGGTCAAAATCAGCCAAAAGGTAATTTGTTTGTCCACGACCCGGTGATGATAAAAGAAGCTGGCACGTATTACGTTTTCCAGACTGGCAAAGGTGTTGGAATAAAAACATCGAAAGACCGGAAAAACTGGGAACCTGCTGGAAGTGTATTTAACGAACCACTGGCATGGTGGAAAAATGACATCCCGGATCAAAAGGGTGACATTTGGGCTCCCGATATTCATTACCGCGATGGTAAATTCCACCTGTATTATTCTGTTTCGGCCTGGATGAATTTTAACTCAGGCATCGGTTATGCCACCAACGTAACGTTGAACCCTGCCGATCCACGCTACAAATGGGAAGATCACGGATTGGTTATCAATTATAAAAATGGCGGTGAAGGGGTAAACTGTATCGACCCAAATGTTTTTGTCGACGACGACGGGCGGGTCTGGCTTTTTTATGGTTCGTACAAAGCAGGCTTGCGATTGGTGGAATTGGATCGCAAAACCGGGAAACTGATAAAAGATCCACCGGATATTACCGTCATTACAAACTCACTCGGCGAAGGCGTTTTTGTTGTCAAGTCGCACGGCTACTATTATATTTTTGCCTCGCGCGGAAGATGCTGCGCCGGATTGGAAAGCACTTACCGGGTGGTTATTGGCCGGTCGAAAAATGTTGAAGGGCCATACCTCAATAAAGATGGTGAAAGTTGGGTTGACAGTAAATATACCGTATTTTTAGCCGGAAATTTTGATGAACCCGGGCGTGGGCACAATGGGTTTTTTACCGAACGCGATACCACGTTCATTGTTTACCATGCCTACACGCGCTCGGCCAACGGCGCTCCGTTGCTGAACATTAAGCCAATGTTTTGGGGCAACGACGGATGGCCAACAATGGATACGACTAAGAACGTATTTGTAATAGGTGAGAAATAAACCTCGATGAATATTGTTATTTAAAATTATTATAATGAAACAGTTGTTCGCTTTTTTGATCTGCTTTTGGGTATTGTCATCCATACGGGCTTCGGTGGTCGATACCATCCAAACTTTTAGCCCTTCTATGCAGAAGAATATCAAGTCAATAGTTATTACTCCTGACAATTATTCATCGGCAAAGGAATTGCCAGTGGTGTATTTACTGCATGGTTACAGCGATAATCACCTTGCCTGGATCAATAAAGCCAAGGGGTTCGAAAAAGCGGCCGACCAGCTCAACCTGATTATTGTTTGTCCCGATGGCGGTTTCAGCAGCTGGTACTGGGACAGCCCGGTTGATCCGACTTCAAAATATGAAACATTTGTGTCGGACGAGCTGATTAAATCGGTTGATTCAAAGTACAAAACCATCAAAAACCGCAAAGGGCGTGCAATTACCGGCTTAAGCATGGGTGGGCACGGCGCTTTGTACCTTGCATTCAAGCATCAGGATGTGTTTGGCGCTTGCGGAAGTATGAGCGGTGGGGTTGATATCCGACCATTTCCGAACAACTGGGACATGGCCAAACGGTTGGGGACTTATGCCGAACAGCCTGAGCGCTGGGAAAAGAATACCATCATCAACATGCTGAATTTGCTGACCCCGAATTCGCTGGCTATTATTATAGATTGCGGAGTTGATGACTTCTTTTATAAAGTGAACGAAAATCTTCACCAGCAACTGTTGTACCGCAATATTCCTCACGATTATATAACCCGACCGGGAGCCCACACCTGGCCATACTGGACCAATGCGGTCAAATTTCAGTTGCTGTTTATGAGTAATTATTTCAATGGAGGGAAATAATAGAATTGAATATCCCTATTTTTACCTAATGAGATTCTGGTTCAGAAGAAAACAGTCATTTGATTGTCATTCATCGTCATTGGATAATCTGGTATAAATCACCAACAAAGCCGCATGACCGAGATTCCGGCACATGCGGCTTTGTGAAAAATAAACGACTTTCACTCTATTATTTTGAAGCAACAGCGGGTCTTACAGTGGTTGCTTCAGTTTTGATTGTAATTGCCGTTGGCGCTAAATTTGTGCCTGTTGCTTTTAAGGTAATTTCGCCCGGTTGTTTGGCCGACTGAACAATCACCTGTGCCAAACCATTAAATGCTTTTCGTTTCCATGCCTCTGCCGGAACAACTACCTGGACCACTCCCGGATTGGTATTGGGTTCATCCCATTCCGATCGCTTTTTGAACCGTTTTTCTACCGCCACATATTCATTTTTCCCCTTTTGAATGGTACTGTTATCAAGTTTAAACGATTGTGAATCACGCCGGGTCAAGTTAGCCGCCAATAAATGACCATTGATGTATATGGCCTGGTTTTCAACAATGCTTTTCCCAAACAGATTCACGATCGTTTTGCCCGATAATTCAGGCACTTCAAATGAACCACGCACTGCGATCAGCGAATCTTTATAGATTTTCCAGTTGTCGCTCCGGTTGCTCCTGAAAGCTGGTTTCCAATCGGCTTCGTTGGTTGTTGAAGCAACAGTTGGCCAGGAATCCAGGCTTTTCAGAACCAATTCACTCATTCTTGAGATCTTTACTGAAAAGACTGTTTCAACAAATTTATCGGGTTCGTGACTCGCCGGATCGCCATTGCCAACTCCGATAATTTTGCCGGGACCAGACAGACTGAAAGTTACTTCATCATTTGCTG
>JANYJT010000072.1 GCA_025358395.1 Bacteroidia bacterium | reverse complement strand
TGACAAAGGGAACACCGGAACGCAAGCGATCTTTGATGATTGTGTCAAAGATACATGAAAAGATCGCCAACCGTAGATCAGATTTTGCCCATAAGTTAAGTCGGGATCTGGTTGACCGGTTCGGTACAATTGTCTTTGAAGACCTCAATATCAAGGGGATGATCAAAAACCATTACCTTGCAAAGAGCATCGGAGATGTTGCATGGAATCAACTGGTACAGATGACACAGAACAAAGCGGCAGAGGCTGGTTCGCGTGTCGTATTGGTTGACCCGTATAATACTTCACAAGTATGCTACGGTTGCGGTCAAATCGTCAAAAAAGAACTGAGTGTACGGGTGCATCAATGTCCCATTTGCGGTCTTTCTATCGACCGTGACGTTAATGCTGCCCGGAACATTCTCGGATTGGGGCTACAATCCGGTGCGTGTACCACTTCAACAGTACACGTCAGATGCCCGCGAATTTATTCGCGGGAGTAGTCACTGAAGGTATTCGTTTATCGGAAGTAACAGATCAACCATTTTATGTGTTCGCACAGTATACAGATAAACTAATGAGTTATAAAGCAAATATAAACGACCCATTAATCTATATGATGGGAGGTAGAACAGTACAAACACGGGACTCACAAGATGCAGAACCGTGTGTATATATTCCAAAAGATTTATTAAAAGAGGTAATAAGCAATGTATAATAAAGTTGTCCTCCATTACACGGATGGTAAAGAAAGGATCTGTATAACAAAATACAATCTGTTGAACCAGTTCCCATTAGGTATTGTAACTAAATCTGATAAATCAAATAAGAACAATGATTTCTCGGATATTGATATTAACATGACGGCAGTTCTCAATGGCTTTATCTGCAGCGATTACTCTCCGATACACAAACTCGATAATCATACTAAACATTGTTATCAATTATAAAACGGAAAACATATCATGAAAGTAAACATAGAAGAACTCGAAACAAGAGTTAATAAAAAACTAATCAAAAAATTCGTTGACGGCGATTATATCGGATGGTGTTATACTCGAAAATGCCAGTTCGAAAACGCATGGGACGAATATACAATTCTTGCGCGAGGTATTGTTACATTAAGTGACGGCACTGTTATTTCACGCCCGTTCACGAAATTCTTCAATCTAGGTGATCCACTTACCGGAGATATTCCGTGGGATGAACCGATAGATGTAACTGAAAAAATTGACGGGTCACTTATCATTGTATCATTCCATAACGGTAAGATGATTGTCAACTCGAAAGGTTCATTCCACTCTGAACACGCAGAGTTCGCACGCAAATGGATTGAAACAAACTTGTCTGAATGGATGTCAAGTTCAATTCATTACAGTAAGTTGAAACTCGGTGATTGGACATATTGTTTTGAAGCTATATTCCCGGAAAAAGAAAACTGTAAAGTTATCAGGTACGGGGATCGTGCGGATTTAACATTGCTAGCAATCTTTGATAGAACAGATCCGGACTACGAATTTTCGTATGAGGACATGTGTTCATTTTCTGATCAAATTGGGGTAAAACCCATCGAAAGATATGCGGTGACTGATATTGCCGATATTATAGAGAAGTGCAAAAAGAGACCCATCCGCGAGGGCGAAGGATTGGTGTTTAGGTTCCTTAAATCAGGCAAACGCATCAAAGTTAAAAGCGATGAGTATTTAAGGTTAAATCGCATTATAGCGCACTTGTCTAAAAAACATATATTAGATGTTTTGATAAATGAAGATAGTATAGAATCAATCTACTCTATGCTACCAGATGAATTTTATCAAGAAGTAAAAACAATTGTAAATGAAATAGAATCCGAGTATTCAATAATACTCAATAATGCCAAACTTATTGCGGACAAATTGCACGAGTTGCCTACAAAGAAAGAACGAGCATTATACTTATTAAGTAAACCCGAACTATCTGATATAAAGGTTGTAGTCTTTGAATTACTAGAAGGTAAGAATGGTAAAAGAGCTATATGGTCAATCATTCGCAAAAACACAAAAGAGGTTGAACCCGAAGAATGAATCCAGATTACAGAAAACAACAAATGAATCCTGACGGAGAGCGGGGTCACAAGGAACGAAGCAAGATCGATAAAGAAATACAGAGAAATAATCATGTACGCGAGTACGGTGTTTCGGAACGACTTTCGTATACTGAAATACCGAACTCGTTTAAAGATTTAGAAATTGAGATACGTATGAATCAATGCGCTTCGAAATCAGAATTATGTTATCAATACCCATTAGTTGGTAATTGTTTAACCTGTAGTAAATATATTGTAAAATAAGTGATTATATATGACAACACAAGGACGTATAAAAGATTTACGATCAAAGCAGCCAGAAAGCCCACGGTTTTAACCGTGGGATGAATGGCGTCTGCGTGTCAGATACATTTATATTAAGCAAACACTAACATATTAAGTGAAATGCTTAAAGCGTATCAGTACCGACTATATCCGACGAAGGCTCAAACCAGTATGTTGAACCGTACATTTGATCTCTGCCGGAAAGTCTATAATAATACGCTGGCTTTCAGACGAGATTCTTGGGATTATGACGCCGAATCGGTCAGTTTATTTGAAACAAATAAAGAACTGACGAGTTGGAAGAAAGATCATCCGAAATTGTCGTCAGTATATTCTCAGGTACTTCAAAATGTACAGGTCAGAGTTGACCTTGCGTTTAAATCCTTTTTCAGTCGTGTGAAACATGGAGAAGAACCGGGTTATCCGAGATTCAAATCGTTTGGCCGGTATGACTCGATCACGTATCCACAAGCGTACACGCAAGGTCATAAAATCGACTTTCAAAACCAGATGGTGACTCTGCCGAAACTCGGAAAAATCCGGGTAGTATTCCATAGAATCTTTGAGGGTAATATCAAGACTATCTCCGTTAGAAAAACATGTGCTGGAAAATGGTATATTTCCGTTGCGGTAGAACACGAACCGGAGATCAAAGTGCATACCTGTGAAGAACTGACTGGGATTGATCTTGGATTATCGTCGTTTGCAACATTTGCGAACGGGGGGAAGATCGAGAATCCCCGTTTTTTCAGACAAGAGGAGAAGAATCTGGCGAAAGTTCAACGCCGGTTATCAAAAGAAGAAAAAGGTACACCGGAACGCGCACGTCGAAGGTTGATCGTTGCGAAGGTACATGACCGAATCGCAAATAAGAGAAAGAATTTCATTCATCAGGAGAGCCGGAAATTAGTAAACCGGTTCAAAGTAATCGTATTTGAAGACCTGAAAATCAAAAATATGCAGCAAAATTCTCATCTGTCGAAATCGATTTCAGACGTGAGTTGGGGTATGATGGTTCAGGCTACGATGAACAAAGCGGAAGAAGCTGGTTCTCAGGTAGTTCTCGTCGATCCCAAAAACACAACTCAATTATGTTCACGTTGTAATCAGATCGTCAGAAAAAAGTTGAAAGATCGCGTGCATTGTTGTCAGTTTTGCGGATTAACGATGGATCGTGACCAGAATGCTGCGATCAATATCATGAGACTGGGACTACAGTCTCTTCCGTAGTAAAAACTGGTTAGATGCCCGCGAATTTATTCGCGGGAGTAGTCACAGGACGATGTTAATAGTATCGTTCTTAAAAAGATCAATAAGAAAAAAAATTGTGAATATTGTAATAATATGGGATCTACCAATTGCCCATATTGTGGCGTAAGTAAACAAAATAAGAAATAATCTATTTTCAATGCACATTTAACGATAAATAGCGTTATTCTACCCAATTAACCCTCTCAAAAAAAATGCATATAGATAAAAACCTTTATATACTATAGGGTTGCACTACACTATTGTAGGTTTGGAGGAGGTCAATAAGTACACATGCCAGTAGACGCAACCGCAATTATCGGACTTCTCGTCGGCTTTTTAGTCGTCGGGGTAATCGGTGTTTACGTAGGTGACCAGATGGTACAAGCAGCAGATCTTGAGACCAACGCATCACTCTATGATGCACAACAGTCGGTAATTGAAACCTTCAAGCTCGGTGTAACGCTCTGTAAAATTATAGTAATAGTTTCAGTAGCGAGCATCGTGTTCGTTCTGCTCCAGAAGACAGGACTCATTCCTCGCTTCGGACAGGAGTAACCGTGCATACGCCGCAGCTTGACTGCGATTATGCTTGTGATAAGAACAAGTGGGGGAGAAATCCCCTGCTACCCTTCGGGGATTTTTACTATTTTACACAAAGAATATAAACTATTACCGTCATATTAACGATGGATCGTTACCAGAACGCTGCGATCAATATCATGAGACTGGGACTACAGTCTCTACCGTCGTAAAAACTGGTTAGATGCCCGCGAATTTATTCGCGGGAGTAGTCACCAATACATTAAAATCAGGATTCGAGTGGGGGATATGGTCGAAAGAGCAATATGAGCGCGAAGTAATGTATTAAATCCAAAATAATCTCTTTTAAATCTGCATGTGGATAATCACATTTATATACTCCTTCAACACTAACTACTATTTGTAGGTTTGGAGGAGGTCAAAAAGCATAATGCTCGTAGACGTAACTGTAATTATCAATCGGACAATAATATCACGCGCATGCGTTCCATTCTATAATGCAAAACATTTAAGTATGGAGTAAATCAAGTGCACACGATATTATTTTCCCAATATAGAACGGAACGACCGTTCACACAAATGCATATATATTATACTTGCTTTTTTAGACCAATACCATATCCAAACAAAGGCGTACGGTGAGATCAATATGACAGACGGAACAAATAACAAGAGATTTGCTGAAAAACTCAAAGAGTTAGTGCAACTTAAAAAGAATCAAGACAAACAATATGACCCTGACAATCTTCCACCGATAACCCAACCGGTAAGTGAGGAAATGTATGAAGACCCGAACGAAGAAGCAGCACTACCCCCTCAATTAAATCCGAGAGAAGACGTAATTGATCCATCATTAATGCAACAGCCGTCTTATGATGATAATAATATCCAGATGTTAAACGATATAGCTGCGGATGAATCTTTATCCGTATTAGGATACTATATCGGGCAGTTATCACAACTTGGGGACAAAGCACAAGCTCGATTAATCACAAGAGCAACAGCATTCCAGAGTAAAAATCAGGTATTCTCAAATATCGTAGGTACAAGAGATTACCAAATGGCACAAGATGATTTCAAATACGCACAGATATTAAGCAAAGCTGATTTCACGGCGTTTGATATGAATGCAGACTATTTCGTATCAGAAGCAATTATGGAAGCTCAGTTTAATATCCGTCTGCGCAGATCACGAAACGCACTTAACCTGCAGATGATCAACACACAGAGAACCGAAATGGCTGGCGGTCACCAGTCGGAAGAACAGCATAATAAAATATGGCAGAAAGTTCCGTTCTTAGGTGGAGGTGGAAGATAAAATGGTTTGGGGAGGAACCATGTCATTACCGTCGATTGGCATATATGCCCTTGGCGGATTGGCATTCATCTCTACGTTCATGTTAGGAACAACTTTACTGAGTATACGGTCAAGTCAGCTAATGCGAGCGATAAACGAAGCCATGAAAGGCGAAAAGAGATTAGTGTATATACACTATGCAAGTGGACAGTGTAAAGTAGTAGTACCGAAATATATAGAACCCACAGAAACAGACGGACAAGTATCCCCGTATTGGATAATTGACGGAACATACCGGTTCAAAGACGCGACTGGTGAAAAATGGGAATCGTTAGGAAGTCTTAAAATACTTCATTACACGGCGAGAACAACGCAGTCAATGAGCACAGATCAAGCAGTAGCAATAGATCAGTTCAACGACATGCTGGCGAATCACGGGTATTCAACAAAAGGATTCTTACGAGAAGTATTCTACATGTTATCGGAATCAGCAAAAGGATCGGAAGCTGAACGAAAAGCGTGGTTAAAACTTCAGTCGCATTCAAGTGAACACTCGCTTAACAAGATCAACGAAATCTTAACATTCGTCAAACAACACCCGGAAATCAAATACGTAATGCTCAAGACCGGAGCGTTCACATATAAGACAGCAGTATCAGTAGTCGATCAGTTAATCGGACAGGGTGTAACGTATCTGTCGCATACAATATCATTCGTAGAAGATCGTACACGTCGTTCATTATCAGATCGGTTTGATAACATGATGAAATACGCAATGTTAGCGATTATGATCATGATTCCGGCAGCAATTGCAGGTGTAATCTTCTTAGTCGGCAGTGGAATGGTGAAGATGTAATGAAGGATGATACTTACAATCTAATCATCTGTGTTTTAATATTAATTTGGGGGCTGATAGAATTGGTATATATAATATCTTCACTACAGACATATTACGGCGGGTCATTACTTCGTATGCTATCAAGTTTAATAGCCTTGATAGGATTTACACTAATTACTATTATGGTTGTATATTTTACATGCAAAATAAAATATAAAATAATAAGTAAAGAAGAAATAAAAAAAGGTGATAATTAAATGACCGATGTTATATTTAATGGAAAAGAAAGATTCAAACATTTTATCCTTACAGCAGTGATCCCGTCATTGCTGATATTAGGATTAGTGGCTGTAATAGAACATATTACTAACATTTCTTTAAGTTTTGAATTCTATCAACGTGTCTGTATTATGGGGATTATATTATCAACAATGTGTTTCTCATTCGGAATGGGATGGGCAGGTGGAGAAGGAAACACTGTAGAAAAACTGAAACTAAAAGAAGGTGACTTAAATGGTAAGAGGAGTTAACCCGTTACGAAATATAGAAGAAAGTGAAGATAATTCAGGAACATGGATAACATTAATCCAAAAATACTTCATTCCGGGTATGATAGTAGCCGCAGTAATAGCAGTCGCAGCAATCCAGTTCAGTAACAGTGGTGGAACTGGTGGCGGATCAAACCAGAGTATATTCTACGACATGGGAAAAGCCATGTTCAGTCTAAAATAATACAGGTGTAAATAAAATGGCAGACGAAATGCGAAGTGGAGGTGTAACGCAGCAAAGTTCTCATGATGAGCTGAGATATCAGCAATTAGAACTTAAAAATGCATTACCTCTTAATATCTACGTCGGAATGGAATATGCAAGTATAATCCAGAGTTCAATAGTATTCGGAAACTCACTACAACCGAAAACAATAAAAGGATTCTATCAGGTATTTTGGCATATTTACCATTACGTCAAGAATTCCGTAGATACTGAAAAACTCAATCCGCAACTAACCGAACTAATAGATAAATGGTTTGAGCTTATGCCGGGTCAGTCCCGAAACACGAAACTGATCTTAATGGGAGTAGAATTTTATTTAGAGTTCGTAAAAAACATGCAGGATTGGGGAATTGGCAGACTATTTGAAAAAGGAATTGATCCGCCGTTCATGTTAGAAGATTTAGACGACTTCGACTTATTAACCGAAGAAATAGACGAAGAAGTAATAGGACAGGTAGACTAAAAATGATGGATCTTTCAGAAATTGGAACTGCAATAATGTGGTCGTTGGTAATATTATTAGGGGTAATGGTATTCAGAATGGGTACTAGTAAAGGATGGTATTTTAATATAGAAATTAAAAATAATAAAAGTATAGTCATCCCCAAGGAATTAATCGAATATGAAAAACGGTTCGGTTCAGACGAATATATAAATAGTCTTATAAAAAAAAGTGCATATGCAATAACATGGTTCTTCACTACATGGTTAATAACAATAATGGTAGTAGTTGGAGGATCAACAATTGTAGATGCAAATCCGATGTTTAGATTACCATGTTTAATTTTAATAATACTAATGCAAATGATAATGTTATCAAAACCCGTATTCATAGTAGCAGAAGTCATAGAAGATTTTGGAATATGTGGATTATTATCACATACTATAGCAGATATACGGAAAACCGAACCCATGCGAATACGGGAATCAAAATTCGGACGAGTTAATTCATTTAAACGAAGAGGAGGACTGAAATAACATGAACTTTAAAGAAATATGTCACGATTTTAAGTATTTCATTGCAGTCCCATTACTTTTTTCAGTATTGGTTATAGGAGATATCATCATCTACGGAAAATCTGAACCGATGCCATTCCATATACAATTAGTTAATTTGGTGGGGTTATTCACAGTAATGTGGTTAAGTACTATACTTGGATACTTGAGTGGAGAACGAGACACAGAACAAAGATTAAAACAGGACAAAGAAAATGTTTGAAGACTCCTTTTCTGGAGAATTATCTGAAGAACAAGTATTCTTCAGACAATTATTAATGATAACCGGATTAGCTTCACGTTTATATTTAGATACGTCCACAGAATGGCAGGTCAATGTCCGTAACTACGTAGAAGCGATTAATAATATGGAAGCGACAGCAATTCGTCATTTAGATGAAGATTACAAAATAAAATTAAATATAATTATTAACCACTCAAAAGAAAAACTGATAAAATTCAGACACGACAACCCGTCGAAATCAGCAACAAACATCGGAAAAGAATACGAAATTGCATTAACATTAGTATACGCACGAAAAAAACTTGCATTATTAATGCGAACATTAGATAATAAAGGAGTATTCAATCAGAAAACTTACAATGCAATTGAAGATCCGACTAAAAAGGAGATTGCAGATGGAGGGGGTACATAATAACTCTCAAAATCAATCCGGATTTAATCCTGAACAAACAGATATTCAACAGAGTCAAAGCGAACAAGAACTGGCTCGGAGTACTGTGTGGGGCAACAGGTTCAGGAAAATCATATTTTTCTTTAGCCGTATGTGAAAAATATTTCCCACGATTCACGGTCGATAATATAGTTTTTTCAGTAAAAGAATATCTGAATAAATTCTCGGACTGTAATCCGGGAGATATTATTCTTTTTGATGAAGGAGAAGAATTTAACAGTCGCAGAGCAATGGAACAAAAGAACGTAGAGTTCGGTAATATATTATCAATGATCCGTTTCACGCAAGTATCAAGTATATTCACATTACCCGATCTTAGACAGATAGATGTAACATTAGTCCGTCTTATGCACAATTATATGTATACAATGGACGTAGATCGTCGTACCTGTCCACAATGGCAACGAACAAGAACCGGAATCAACTTATTCGAGATCGTAAAAGAGAAAATCCCGTCTAAAGACAGTCGTGACTTAAAGTTACGGTATCCGGTAATGGACGTAGTAGTTCGAAACACACGTACAAGAAAATGCTATGAAAAGACTATTAAGGTAAAAGAATTGTGGTATAATGCACCGAGCGATGAACTATTAGAAAGTTACGAGTCACTTAAACGGAAACATTTCAATGCAGCAATGGCAGCATCAAAGGCAAGACTTAAATTCTTGGAGATGAAGGAAACTAACAAAATGGCAAGTGTGGGGATAGGAAATATAACAGCACCCCCAATATTAGCAAATCCCGCAGTATCCTCGCCGGAAGTGCAAGCCCAAACTCAAAATACTATTGTGAGTATATTAAACGACAATTAAATATTTTTTTATAACCTATGGTGGAAACCTTTATATAAATAGTTGTATTATTACTATTATCTAAAGGTGAGGTATTTTTATGGCATTTAATGATCCGTCTACAATGACATTAGCTCAAAAATTAGCAGGTAATTATATAACTGCATCTGAGTACAAAGCTTTATCAGGAGCACAATTAGAAGCAAAACGCAACGAAATCGGAATTCCGACATATCATTCAAGTTTCATGCAATCGCAGCAGCAGTCGCAGCAATCATCAGTTCCAACAATGTCCGCATTCAGTGCCGCAGCCGCAGCCGCCGCCGATGGTGGATCTAATATAATATCATATAATCCGACAGCCGCAGCAGGGGCATTTGCTCGTGAACAGGCTCGAATGGGTGAACCGGGTACTGCGATGAATGCGTTCATGAACGCAGAAGTCGCAAAAGGCGTTCCGTCAACAATAGCATTGGAAAAATGGGCGCGTGGAAAACCAACTACAGATATATCCGGAGAAAAAGCCGCATATTATCAACAGGTAAACGATCTATTAAAAGCAGGATATTCAGCACAAGACGCATCAGAATTAGCAGGAACAATCCAAGTAACCTCACCGACAGAATCAGATATAACGTCCGCTAAAAAACAAATAGAATATAATTCAAGTGTATCTGCAAAAAACCCATATTGGAATAATACATTTGCATTTTCAACTACACAAGCGGACAAAGAAGATGCAATAATGTCACAATTAAAAGCAGATGCAGCCGCATTAGAAGGCGCATTAGAGCGGAAAAACAGGAACCCGGATCAGGCACAAGCTAACTGGCAAGCACGCTTCGGAAATACAGAATACGCTCCGACACCCGGTGTAACACAACACACGACCTCATCATATACATCAAACCCAAAAACTACATTAACAGCACTACAGATCGCAGAAGAAGTAAGGAAAACTGGTGGAACTGTAGATAAAAGTTTAATGAACTCGGATTACGGAGTAAGTTTAGGTACGGAAAAATCGGATAGAATGTTAGCATCAGCACAAAAAGCTATCTCGGGATTTAAGAGCAGTGGTATTCCGGTAGACTCAAAATCGTCTGTAAGTTCAATCACTCCGGTATCAGCAGGACTAACAACAAATCCGAGTGTAGAAACAGTAAAAGGCGCATCCGACATGGGTATAAAACCGTCAGCAACAGAATCGATCTTCGGATCGGTTACGAAAAACTTAATGAATGCGAATCCGGCATCATATAGGGGATATTCAAGAGTCGGAATGAGTGATTATGGCGTATCAAATGACGGATCGAGCGTAAAGAATTTGGTAACTGGCACAAAACAAAAAATTGTAGATGGGCGAATAGTGTCGGAATCATTCTTCGGAGCTAAACACGAAATGCACAAACCGAAAAAACAAGTAAAAAAGCCGATAAAAAGCGTATACGGTTTAGGTTTTATCGGAATGATCAATGAACTCAACAGTAAACCGAAACCTAAATTGATAAAAGCGCCGACAACTAAAAAAGAAAAACCGGTAGCTGAAACATGGGGTCATTATACGTTAATTGATCGTAAAATATCAAACACGCATAAATCAGCAATTAAATTACCGTCAGATAAAAAACCTAAAAAAACATCAAGTGAACCGGCATCAGCATGGGAACAGATATTATTCAATAAAAAGAAAACAGAACCCAAAAAAACTACAAGTAAACCGAAATCGAGGAGACGTTAAACATGGGCGGCTATTCAAATTGGAGTGCAGCAGAGAATGCAGCGTATGCGGGTAAAACTGGAACTACGAATATTGGTGCCGGTTCGGGTTGGTTAGCCGCATCCGCACAACTCGGTTCTGAAGCAACGGACTCAAGAATAGCGGCGGAACTTGGAAGAGCCGCAGAATACAATCGTTTTCAGCAATCTCAACCACAAGCACAGAGCACTATAATCCCTCGACAAGTTATATCTCCGACAATTTATCAACAAAAAGGAGAAACGCCGTGGGCAAATCTTAATCCGGTATCATCGGGAACAAATCAGCCGAACTATCCGGGATTCGTATTCGGAAACGAAGGACAACCTTACCGGAAAGAAGGAGAATATCGTGCAGTAGGGGATTTCACTGCAACAATGCCGCGTTCAAGAGCAGATGAAGTCGGAGTATCACATGCAGGAACATTATATAAATCAGATCTAGGTGCATGGGAACTGGTTGATGCAAAGCATCAGTTAATAATGTCCGGAAGTGCGGGATCACCGTTACCGGAATTAAGTGCATATCCGACAAAAGCAGTACCGGGCACAAAACCTCAGACTGCAGGAACACAGGTTCAACCGGTGCAAGCAGCATCAGAATTACAACCGGATAGAGAAGTTTTTTTGACTGCTACACCTAATATAATCAACCAGGCCCCGAGTCAACCATCAGGTGGAAATCAAGTAACAAGAAGCATCTCATTAGCATCAGATTTATTCACGCCCCCGAAACAGACAGAAGTCGTAACTCTAAAATCAAAACCGACATACAGTGACAATTTATTTGGACTTAACTGGGGGACGAGCAAATCAGATCCGTATTTATCGCGCGGAAATACCACAAGTCCGGAAATGGTTGTTAAAAAAGTCGGAGAGTATGATGTATACGGAGACGGTTCAATCAGGTTAAGAAGCACAGGACAAACAATCCAGAACTTGACAAATCAAAGTCAGGCTCCTAAGAAAAGTGTTGACTATTTAGGCGGATTACTTGATAGTTTATCTGCACACAGACCTCATTTAGTTGGACATGAAGTCGGACAATTCGGGGGAAAACACGATAAGAAAAAACCGAAATCAAAACCGAGTGTACGCAAACAGAAACAATCGAATGGTTTTATAGGTATGATCAACGAAATGAACGATAAACTTGATAAAAAAACAAAAAATACATCGTATGATTATTCAATATTATCAGCAATCTCAACAAAACCAAAAAAATCGGCACAACCAAAACCAGAACCTAAAAAGAAAGTTACAAAACCGAAAGAACCGAGTTACGGATCTGCATGGTCAGATATATTATACAGATCAACAAAAAAACCAAAACGGGGGTAGACAGTTGGCATTAAAAGTTGACCAGAAATATATAAGATATGCGAACCGTAGAGCAGACCTTATAACAAAACTCCCGATAGAAGTAGTAGCTAATAAAAATCTAAAAACCGAAAATGCAAAATGTAAAATATTAAAATATCAGTATCCGCGCAAATATAAAATTGAATTCGCAGGTGGATTCTACAATCATAATAAAAATAATACTTATGAAATAGAACAAATCATAAACCACGAACTGGCACATGTAAAATTTCCATATTCGCACGGGTTAGGATTCAGAAGATTAGCAAAAAAATTAGGCGCATCAACAAGATACCAGCAACCAAGGTGAGGTAGTAATTAATGGCATTCGATTTTTCAGGATGGGTAGGAGGAGTTGTAAGCGGAGGGTGGTTACCGAAAATACCGGCAGCAACAAAACCGCAACAACAACCAGCACAACAGACACAGCCGAACATCTTTGATAATCTATACAAAGAAGCAGAAAGAAACGTAACACAAATAGCTACCGCAGCACAACCGTACTTCTCAAAAACTGCACAGCAGCAGCAACAGCAGCCGACATCCTTACCTGCATATAGATTACAAGAACAAACTAGACCTATAGAACCTGCACAGAATGCAGTTGATACAACTACGAACTGGTTAAAAGGAGCCTCAAGTGGCGGATGGTTACCGAAACAATCTGATATTACATCAGCAACAGAGAAATTAGTAACTACTCCGATAGAAGCAACAAAACAAACAATATCATATGTCGGGTCACAGTTATCTCAAATAGCACAGCAGCCGTCTAATATAAGTACATGGTTACCGAAATCTGAAGTATCTCCGACAAGACAAGCGCCGTCATCATTAGGAGTATCAGCTAAACGAGAAGAAGGTATACAGGTATCAAGTTTAATTCCAACTGAAACAACAAAGGGTAACGGGGATAAATTTGCAACTACTACAAAAGCATTAGTCGGGGGAACATTTGCAGTAGCTAAAACTGTAAACCCGTTAGTATCATTATTAGTAACGCCGTTAGAAGAACGAAAAGTATCGGATTTCATTGATCAGACCTTTACGGGGAAATCGTCAGAAGAACCATTACCGTATATAAAAAATCCGAATTATTTAAGTGGGAGAGCAGCATCAGAAAATCCGTTACTGTATAAATTCGAACGCGCTTATGATATAACAACGGGAACTGATATAGCAAGAGCGCAAAAGAACGCAGAAATAGATGCATATAACGCACAATTGCTATTAAAACCGGCATTACAAGCAGAAGCTAAGTTCGGAACGAAGTTCGAAGAATTAGTTAAAAAGAATGTTTTAGTGGGAGGAACAACAACAGTTGATCCAGCAACTAATAAAACCATATATAATTACGACACGTATAAATGGGCGGGGAATGCAAAACCGAGTGACGTATCAGATCTTGAAAACCTATCTACAAAAGCAGCGGCAAGTTTCACAGCATATTCTTCATTACAGAAACAATCTGAACAGAAACAAGCAGACGTAGCGAGCAGAACGCAATTATCGACAGATGTATTAACTCCATATATAGGCTCATTCGCTAAAGCACAAGAAGATCTATGGAAATCACCGATATATGCAGCAGGAGATTATGCAAAATCATTAGCACCGGAACCGCTTAAACCGGCAACTGATCGGGCAATTGGTGTAGGAGCGGGATTCTTATCAACATTACCGTATATTAATCCGTATGTATTCGCAGCAACATCAGTTGTACCGTATTTACCGTCACACGTAGAACGATTAATAAAATCTCCGGCACACGAAGCGCAATATGCAGCAGGAGTCGCAGGAACAGCGCTGACCGGAATGGCAAGTCAGGCAAAAGAAGCATTCACTGGTACAGATCTATCGGGTCAATCTACTGGTAGAGGTGCAGAAGCAGCAGGAGCCGGACTTGCATTAATATTCGGAGGTCGTACCTTAAAAACTATTGAAACTGCATCACCATTAAAATACGGTGGGCGTTCAGAGTTTATGACCGGAGGATCAATAACAAAAGAAGCTCCGTTACATTCACAAATAATTAGCAAAATAACAGGTTCAGAACTCAAAGCAACAACTGTACCCGAAAGCGTAGCATGGAAAGGAATCTATTATGAATCCCCGAAAATCTCATTACAGAAAGCAGTAGGTAAAGTGCCCACTGGATACAGTCCGGAAGGTTCATTGACTCCGATTATAGGAAGAATTGCACCGACAGAAGGTGCATCTTCATGGTTACAGCGTAAATACGCTACGTTCGAGAAACCGGTTACAAAAGAAGGCAAAAGCACAATGGTCATAGAGACTGATTTCTCAAAACCATATAAACCGAACTTAAGTTTAGAAGTAGAAAGTCCGATATATAAACCGGTATCAGGTTCATTAAAGACATCAGCAAAAGGCGTAGCAGAACCCGTAGCAACAAGTTCACCGGTATCAAGTGGATTATTAAGTGACATTAAATATGCTCGTGAAGTTGTATCACCGTCAGGGAAAATAGTAACCGGAATGCCGACACAACTTGGACAGTATGTTGCAAAAGAAGGATACGTACCGGATTTCGCGTCAATGACAGTAGCAACGCCATTAATGCAGAAAATCTACAAAGAATCAGGAACACCGCAAGCTGCAAAAATATATGCAGCCGAAATGGAACAGTTCAAAAAGATATGGCAAGAAACAAAACGACCGGAATTAGTTAAAAACTTATCTACTACATTACCGAAAACTGAAATCGTACCGAAATCAATTACAGAATCGACTGTAATATACCCGAAAGAAATACCGAAAGGTCAAGTAAGTGATTGGAGCGGTCAGCCGATCCCGAAAAATGCCGCAATGGGTAAAGTATTTCATCACATAGCATACCCGGACAAAGGAGTATGGTTAACAGAAACAGAACACACATTATTGCACGATATAAAAGACGGAAAAGTTAAATTGGATACTTCGAATTCAGCATTCTACGCTAAATATAAAATAACTACCCCGAAACCGACAAAAGCGGTCACAAAAACACTTACTGTAGAAGAACGAAAAGCCGCAGCAGATGAATTATTAAACATTATAAAAAGTGTAGATAAAAAACACACTATATCGGGTTCATTAACGGAATACTTACAAGCGAAAGTCGCAAGACTTCCGAAAGATCTTGATATGTATACTGATAAACACGTAGATATGGCAAATGCAATCGGAGATTATTATAAGAAATATTTAGGATCAGAAAACGTACAAATTAAAACAGGAAAAGATGCATCAAGTGTAAGTTTCTTAAACAAAGAAACAGGTAAATTCGATATAAAAGCAGTTGATTTGCACAGTCATGAGTTCGGCGGAAAATTAGGGACAACAATCGGGCGATACTATATAAAATCAGAAGCACCGATTATAGTAGACGGTATGAACTTAATGCCACTGCGCGAACAGAGATTAAGAAAATTAAGTGCAACAATGGCAGTAGGTAAGACCGAAGGCGGACAGTTCTATTCAACAGCAATGGATTTCCGGCGTTTCAAAGATATAGGTGACGTGCTCGGTGGTTCGACTTCAATGGAAGCAACTGCAATGGAAAGTATATTTGGTAAACGCAAAGCCGCAGACATAGCAGAAACTCGTAAAGTATTAGAATCAAAGATAGGTTCAGAATCCCCGATAACAGCAGAACACAAAAAGACAGCATCAAAAAGATACGAGCAGTTCGCACCAACAGAACCTACAAATTCGTATACAAGAATACCGCTAACAAAAAGATATTATCCGTCAATAGGTCTTGCAAAAGGAGCCGCAGTAGTTGGGGGTGTTGGAGCAGGGGTTGCTGCAGGATATGTATATGCAGCACCGTTAGGTTCAGCGTTCCAGTCAGTGCTCGGTCAACAGAAACAAACAGATAATAATAAAGATATGTATGGATTAGGGGCATCACCGGCATCAGGATTCGTAATGATCGGTGGTGTTGCAGTAGGTAGTGGTAGACGCAAACTAAGAGAAACTATGATAGAAGGCGGATTAAAAGAATCGGCATTCAAAGTAAAACCAAGAACCGATATACGTTTAATCGAAGATATTGCAGAAACCCCTATAAAATCAACAATATCAAGAACCCCTGCGCAATTCAGGGGTTACAATCCATTAGAGTTCGAACAGGGTAAAGGATTATCTGCAAGCACTTTCGAAAAGATTACGCCTACATTAAAACAAATGTTACCGAGAACAGAACGTGATATATTATACATGGGGAAACAATTAGAATCAAAATTAATCTCGTCAGATCCATTATTTGCGCAGAAACAGGTAAAATCAATAAAACCGTATGATATGAAAACAAACTCGTGGAATGGATTATTAAATATATTCACCGATAAAAAGAACAATATCACATTATTCGGGAGTAAAACCGCAGATCTATTCGTAGAACTCGGGGTAGGACGATCTGTAAGATTATCTGATATAGATGGTATAATGCCGGTAAATCAAATGGCAAGTGTATCAAAAAAGATAAAAAATATATTAGATTCAACACAAAAAGGAGAGTTCAGTGTAACAGTAGAGGGTACTGGAAATAACCGTGTTATTAATATAATCCATAAGAAAACAGGAAACACAATCATTGAACTACATCCAATAGAAACATTCCCAAACATCAAGTTAAATGAAATAGAAGTCGCATTACCGGGAGCACATAAACTCACAATAGCATCACCTGAATATTCAACACGCGGAAAAATGGCAGGTTTATTTGATGAAACGCTCATTACAAAACGCGGTGCGAAGTTAATTGTAAAACGTATTAAAGATTTACCGGATTTGATCGGAAGATACAGGCAAGTAGCTGCTGATTATTATAAAAAAGCAGAATTAGAAGGTAAAGATTCACCGAAATATAATGATCTTATCGTTACAGCACAAGAATCCGACGCTTTAGCTAAAGCGTATAAAAAATATTTATATTCATCTGATATAGAAAAAAGTGTAAAAATCGCATCTCGTGACGCAATCATATACGAGTTCAGAACGAAACTCGAAGAGTTAATACAAAACGGGGACTTACCCCCAACTACTAAAGAACTACCCATATCAGAAGCGCATAAAAAAATGGTGGAACTTACTAATAACGATCCATCAATAAATAAATTCAGAGGAAAGACTTTAAAAGATTATATAGATCAATTCGTATTAATAGATCCGACAGACCTCGGAGTAGATTTAATACGAGCACGAGGTATAGTAAAATATTTAAAAGATCCGACAGTTGGGATTAAAAAACCGGCAATAAAAAAGATACCGTCAACACAAGTCATTCCGGAACTCCCGGAATCACGCAAACCGTATTATATGCCCTCAGAAAAACAAATATCTACAGACCCAAAAAAAACTGATAGATCTCAAGCATATATGCCGACTACGACAATGATACGTGGTACTTTAAGAGGATCACTGCCGTCATTCATGGACGAATCGGTATCACAATATCCGAGCACACAGATTAAAAAGAGTTCAAAATATCCTATAAGTGCAGAAGACACACAGGGTTACACATCAACATACCCGAAATCAGCCGCATACTCTATACTTGGCGGAATCTACAAGAAATCGCCGGAATATCCGAAACAAGAAACATATAAGAAATCACCGAAGTACCCGAAATCTGATATATATCCCGGAGTAATAACACCGCCAAAAATAAGAGATTATTCAGTATCACAAACATATCCGGAATCAAAACCGTACCCGAAATCACCGGAATACGCAACAAGTATTGAATATCCATTAACTGCAAAATACCCGGAAATAATAGATTACCCGGTATCCCCGAAATATACAAAGGCGACAGAGTATCCGGCAACAAAACCATATAGTCCGGCAGTACCTTACAGTCCAGTAACCCCATATCCGAAAACAACAACACCGGTATATCCAAAAACAACGGAGTATATAAAGAGCACACCGTATCCAAAACAGGTTCCGTATTCAAAAACAACTCCGTACTCAAAACCAGAAATATATCCAGAATACACAAAAATTGTAACATTACCGAAACCGATCAAAACATGGGACTTATTGACACCGCAACCAGAAGAAATCCCGAAGAAAAAGAAGAAGAAGAAATTTGTCACCCCAAAACACTGGGAGTACGGAGCGGGAGCTAATCCGGAAGAAGTAACAGAGTTTGTATTTGGGGCAGCTCCGAAAGCCACACTAACTCGTAAAGGAAAGAAGAAAGATTTAATTATAGACAGATTATCGAGTGGAATGTTCGATACAGGTAAATAAACCTTTTGGGGAAAACCTTTATAACGTCAAACGGAGAAGATTAGTACATATGCAGACAGATGCTCAAAAACAAGAACTAATTAAGGTAAAACTTAAAGAACTCGAAGCGTTAGAATCGAGTATGAGTGGCAACCAACAGACCGCACCGAATCAACCTATCAATCTCTATGAAGAAGACGGTGCGGAACAGATTCCGGAAACACAGCAACAGCCGATGATGGAGCAATCGCAGCAGAAATTCTACGATGCTGATCAGTTAGCTGTTGCAATGTGGTCAGAAACAATTAATAATATTTTGATTGATTGTCCGATGTCACAGTTCAAGATGGAGCGATTAATCTATATGAGAAATCGCTTGTTATATGAAATGAACTTAGAAGAACTCATACCGATGCCCCCGCAGCAGCATGTAGATCAACCCCCTTCTGACGATAATCAGAACTATCAGGAAAGCGGAGAAAACCTTCTGAACGATGATTTAGTAGAACCTGTAATGAAAAGAGACATGTCCGGGGATAAAGATCTGGATATTATAAGCCAGAAACTAAAAGACATTGACCAGAAAGGTGGACTATTAAACCCGGAAGAACCGGAACCTGAACAGAGTGGACTTGAACGATTATTAGGGGGTTTCGGAAAAGGAAAAAAGAAACCTGCTGAACGAAGTGTAGCTGATGAACACCAACCAATGAGCATGGGCTAACCACTAATGACACTATCTGCTGTTCCGTATGCTGTTATATCACTTGCTATCTTTGGTATGATTTTAATGGTATTCGGAATGGTAATAGATGTCACGTTACAAGTAGACAATGATATGATGGCAGATCCATCACTACCATATTCGTCCGAAAGAGCTCATACAATGACCGTTTTAGCAATGTGCTTTAACGCAATGGGATTCGTTGCACTGATATGTGCAGGGATATTCTTGATTATGAACGGTGTGCAGTCGCAGAGTGGAGAGATCTGATGGCACAAACAGGTTTAACTCAGGCATTAGCAATTGCAACGACCGGAATAGTCATATTAGTCTTTCAAACCTTAGTATTAGGTCAGGTAGTTGACTTATTTGTATATTATGCAGCGACATGGGAAATCCATTCACCGATGTTCAGAGAACTGATGGATCAGTTCATGTTATTCGGTCGATGGTTTTATTATATCATATACATACTCGGTATATTGTTTGTTATATATCCGGTAATATTCATTATAAAACGTCATAGATATATGGACGTTGAACCTGTACAGGATCAACAGATCTATCAACAATAATATAATCTTATATAATGTAGGTGAGGAAATAAATGCAGAGTCCGTCAGAGTACACTAAAGAAAAAAAGAATAATGCTATATATGCAGATAAATCTATAATCCTAATCATAATTAGTCTAATTCTGATTAGTTTACTTACAGCATCTTTTGTAACCGCACCACACAAAATAAAAACTACAACTGCTCTTACTAACGCAAGTGGAATAGTAGAACTGCGGGATTCTTCGTCTATATCAGATAAAAAAATAACAGTATCTAATGGACTTATTTCAAAGGATACGTATACAAATAATAAATATAAAACCGGTGGAAAACAAATCGACCCATCAAAATCATTAACAACAATCACGAAAAAATTACGCGATAAAGAAAAAGCAACTGCAGTAGCAGAATATATAGAGTCAAATGTAGATATAGTAGGGAAATCTACAGTATACAACACAGATAAAGGCGAATCGATTAATATAACCGTATATAGTCAGGAATACGACGCTGCAACTGGAATGAATAAGTTCAATTTATCAGCAACAAAGAATGGAAAATCATTATTAATTCACAACCCGGTCAGAATATACGGAGTTCCATATACAGTCCCATTAGAAACTACAGAAATAGCGTACTTAACCCCGAATATATCATTAACTTCACCGTTACAAACATTTGCAAATGGAACTAAATTATATGATCCCTTATCAATGGAAAAATTTAATAAAACGCCTTATCTTAAAAAGACAATTACAAATGTAGAATCTCCGACAAATGCATTATTAACTAACCTTGCATATGCATTTTCTAATGTCGAATACGGAGAGCCGACTTTTGATGGTGTTGACCCGACTGCAATCTTCTATACAAGTGGTTCATGGATAGCCCCGACTAATGTATACTCAGCAACGGCATTAATTGTTGGTGGTGGGGGTGGAGCATCTGGAGGATATGTTTCGTATATCACTACATATACTTGCAATATAGTATGTTCATGCACATTATCATATACTACACAAACTGGCAATGGGCAAGGTGCCGGAGGAAGTGCGGGAACAATAGTTACAGTCCCAAGTATTAACGTAACTCCGGGGCAATCATACCCTATTACAATAGGTATAGCGGGGGCAGGTACAGTAAGTCAAATAATATCTGCGAATTTCGATCCAAGTGGATTTAGTTGTAGAGATCCAGCAAAATATATCCCGACTCTTACTGCGGGGAATGGTCTATCATCAACAGCATTCTCTAACACATCTACTGGTGGTGTTGGGGGCAAACTTAATGCATCGTTCGGTGGAAACCCATACTCGATGACAATTACGCGCAATCACACTCCAACGGGAAGTGGCGGAGTAGAATCTGATATACCTATCTATGCCGCTAATGGTGCATCCGGAACTGACACCTCGAACCCCCCATTATACGGAACCGGTGCATCAGGTGGAGCAGGATATGGAGCCGGGGGTGGGGGTGGTGGTGCAGAAGCGTATGGATACACCCCGATAGGTTACGGTGGAGCTGGAGCAACAGGGTTTGTATACATTACATATACGACCACATCACCACCTAATGCAGATTTCACAATGAACAAAACGTCAGGGCAAGTTCCGAATGCAATAGCATTTACGGACACCTCATCAGGAGCCCCGACATCATGGTATTGGAATTTCGGGGATATAGGGGCAGGTAATACAAGCACTATCAGCAATCCTATACATCTATATACAACTACAGGAACATTCCCGGTAACACTTACATCAACGAATGCAGCAGGGAGCAGCACAGTCACATTCAACAGTATAATTACAAGTGACACACCGGTTGCGAACTTCACTCAAAACGTAGTAAATGGATCACTACCATTGACTGTTATGTTCACTGACACATCATACGGTGTCGGAACAAGTTGGGCATGGAATTTTGGAGATACTGGAACAAGCACACTTCAGAATCCGTCACATGTTTATAATGCGGTAGGAACATACACGGTATCATTACAAGTAACGAATGCATACGGAACAGACACAATAACAAAAACGAATCTGATTGAAGTAAACTCAAAAGCAGCAGTGTTATGGGACAGAACCGAATATTCGCCCGGTGATACAGGTGTATTAACGTACTCAATAGAAAATGATTACTGGAATCCGTCAGGATATACATATGTAGTCAATATATATGATCAATCTCCGACACCAGTAATAAAAGCATCTAAGTCAGTAACCTCACAGTCCGGATCAAAGACATTCAACTTTGATTCTGCAACATATCCGTTAGGATATTATTTCGGGCATGTACTAAGAACAAAACTTGAAGTCGGAGCAGAAATAGAGAATCTTGGATCAGATTCGATGCAAATATCGGGAGTAGTCCATGTAAACGGATACATTCACGATTCAGATGACGGTGCATTAATTGATGCAAACATGAGTATAACACAAGGTGCACTTGCGAATAATCAGTTTGCAATCGGGGGATATTATAACACAACAAATGTTAGTTTTTTAACGGGTGTTCCGATAATTTTCAATGTAACTGTGTACGATTTCAGACCGTTCGTATCGTCATTTACCCCAGCGACTGCAAAAACGTATAATATAAACGTAACATTAATCCACGTAGTCCCGACCCAGAACGGAACGAGCAGCATTGGGGGTCGTGTATTAGAATTACCGTATAACACTCCAATTATTGGAGCTACAGTAAACTGTGCAAATGTCACAAACAGCGAACTATATACAGCACTTACTAATGAGTGGGGATATTACAGAATAGATAACCTTGTATCAGGGCGACCGTATGACCTGTGGAGTACAAAAGCAGGATACTCTGACAGTCCGCACGAAACGAAAATAGCCCCGGGAACGGTGGTCTGATAATGTCAGATCACAATATAAACAAAATCTTTTATGCGATCATAATATCATCAATTTTACTTATAGGGTTATGCAGTGCAGCTCCATCAATGCCAAAACCATTTGATGTTCAGGATCTAACGATGAATGCTACATATACATATACAGCGCATTTCTATGACGGTTCAACACAATTACCAGTAAATCAGGTATCAATTGCGGATGATACGGGATATTCAACATCAACAAGTTCGGGAATATTCACAAACTCATACGAATATGGGTCAAGAGTATTTACATTCAGTTCATCTAAGTATGTAATATACACAAGAAATATACTGATAGATTCAAACATCGACGAAAACATATCGCTTACTCCTGCAGGAAGTATAGCGGGTCAGACAATGTATGTTACGCCCCATAAAGTAAGATTCATGTGTCGAGACTATGCCGGAGTTCCGATTGAAGGAATGTCAATTACCGCAGTAGGTGTTCAGACAACATTAGGGTCAATCGATTGGGTAGCTACATTATTCGGTATAAACTTAGACTCAACCCCGATAACAAGTACATTAATGACAGGAACTACAGGGAATGACGGTTCTTTAGTCTATGTAATGTTAGAAACTGAAAAATATCAACTTAACTTCGTAAAAGAATCAAAAGGTATAAACGAAACCAGATATTATTACCCGAAACAAGAAGAATACGACGAAATATTCTGGACAGAAGAACCCCCGATCTCGTCAACAGTAATTGAATATGTCTTGTATAACATATCAGCGAACAGCACTGCAATGAAATTAGGTGTAGATTATACTGATATGTTAAACACTACAGATAAACTCACTTTCTTTGTTCAGGACAATAAGAGTAACACAATATACTCTCAAGATTACATGGCACCGGGATATATCCTGAATGTAACTTATACAGTCCCAATTGTTGCAGGAGAAACATATTATTGGGGATTCTCTGCAAACAGCACTGAGTACAATGAACGGATAAACGGCACACATTTCATTACGTTCAACCCGAGCAGATGGTTAATTGATCCGATGGGTGCCGGTAAAGCGGGAGCAGATGCAACGCTTATAGCAACAGCAATATTAGTATATAACTGGGCAGCATTCGGTATCGTAATGATATTTGCATTAATCTTCGGTAGATTCTCAATGAAAATAGGAATTGTAATTGTGCCATTAATCGGAGCATTGTTAAAGTATATCGGATGGTTAGAAATAACGTGGTTATTAGTTTCATTTGCATTAGCGTTTGGAATTATATTTGCGTTCAGATACAGTGAAGAGGAAGCATCAACATGATAACAATAGGGGATACGGTGATCTAAAATGCGAATGTGGGAAATAACAGTAATAATTGTATGTTTTGAGCTTGCGATTGGATTAACCGCATCGATGAGTCTTTTCACGCAGATGTATTACACAAAAGCCCAGCAATCGGTTGATTCCGGAGCTGGATTCATGACCGGTTCAGTAGGTAAAACAAACGACTTAGTAAAATCGAGCCAACCCCAGAATGTAGATTATTTCAGTATGGGAATATCAGGATTATACTCGGCGTGGGGGATTATATCGACAACAGTAGGTGCTGTGATATATTTCTATCCGCATTTAATCACGATATTTATGGTTCCTATGGATCTGGCTATAGCAATCCAAGCATTAATCTACGTAAACTATGTGTGGGGAATTGGACAGTTCATATCAGGAAGAAGTGGCGGAATGATGCAGTAACCCAAAAACTATATAATCTTATTTTTTTTAAGAAAACAATTCATATTAATAATACCAACTATAAATTTAATATAGATCTTGTATTTTTTAACGGTAAGGTATAAATATGTATATCCCGTTAATACTATTACTATAACGATATTATTCATTTAAATTAACTTATAAAATATCGCATAATATATCAACAAAGGTGAGGACGAACAATGGAACGCAAGCATCTTAACGCCACAATTATATTGCATATGCACTATTACGTTTTTGATAATGATTACATGAAATCGGTGAGTGAGGCATGAATGTATCTAAACTAATTATAATAGGTTTTTTAATCTCTATATTATGTGTCAGTTTTATTGTAGATGCAATCCCGCAACCAACTTACCTTGTTCACATGAACGGTACTAATGGTGGAACTACATTTGTTGATGAGTACGGTCACAGTGTAACAAGGAATGGGGAGACGCAAACAGATACTAATATAAAAAAAATGGGATCTGCTAGTGGATTCTTTGATGGAACCGGTGATAGTTTAGAATTCGGTTCGAGTAACGATTCGTACCCGGATCAAGGAAAAAACTACACTATCTCGTTTTGGTTAAATGGATCTACAGTTGCTACTGATACGGATGGTCTTATAGGCACAAGGACAAACAACTCAAATAACGGAATTGGGTGGGGTTTATATACTGAGTCTGGATTATTAACGTTTGATGCATATAACACGGGAAATGCTCAGTGGGGAACCGTAGCATCATCTACATCAATTAATAATAGTTTTTGGCATCACATAGCTTTCATGATCTATGCCAATAATTCTTACCGGTTATATCAGGACGGCGCATTAGTTGGCAGTGGTACAGGAAGTGGACAAATACAAAGCGCAGACCTGAATAAATTAAAAATAGGATTGACAAGTACAGTTTCGCCGTTCACTGGTTACAGGGGATATATTGATGAAGTTGCAATATGGAAAAATACAACTGAAATCCCGATATCGGATTTATATATACCAATAGAATTCAATATGACATCGCCACCACTAACCGCAAATTACACAGAATTTGCGGCTTACGGTGATGCATGGAAATCAACGAATGTATCACACACTATAATCAAGTGGAATGCAACAGGTGCGCACAAATGGATACCTACGGGTAATGCATCAACTGTCGATTACTTAGTAGTAGCTGGTGGAGGTGGAGGAGGTACT
>JANYJT010000059.1 GCA_025358395.1 Bacteroidia bacterium | reverse complement strand
CTCGACGATGAGAGCCTGATGGTAGGGTTTATGCAGACACTTTCCGGATTCAATTCTCAAGACTCAGTTCATTATGAGGAAGTTCACAAGGTCAAGTCGAAATTTTTTAAACTAATTTTCGACCAGCAGATGGATTCATTTCTTGGAAATCAGTCATTTGTAGATTTTTTCGAACAAAATAAATCCTGGTTAGTTCCCTATGCCGCATTCTGTTACCAGAGAGATCAGAATAAGACAGCTAACTTCAGACTATGGAAAAATCTGCAAGAATACAACAATGAAGAAATTCTGGCGCTTACATCGCCGGAAAACACTTTTTATCCGGATATTGCTGTTCATTATTTCATTCAATACCATGCACATAAACAATTGAGTGAAGTTGTTGCCTATGCCCGTGGGAAAGGCATCATTTTAAAAGGAGATATCCCCATAGGAATAAGTCCGAACAGCGTCGAAGCATGGACGCAGCCGGAATTATTCAATTTATCACAACAAGCAGGGGCACCTCCTGATGAATTTGCCGACCAGGGTCAAAACTGGGGCTTCCCAACATACAACTGGGAGGTGATGGCCAAAGATGGTTACCAATGGTGGAAAAGCAGATTAAAAAAGATGGCGTTCTACTTTGATGCCTTCAGAATTGACCATATCGTGGGATTCTTTCGCATTTGGGAGATTCCCACATCCCAGATATTTGGAACAATGGGCCATTTTAATCCTGCACTGCCCTTTTCCAGGGATGAGATCATTGACCGGGGGATTAATTTCAATGAGGAGAGATATACAAGACCTTACATTCGTGATTATTTTTTATGGGGAATTTTTGGGGAATTTACCGAAGAAGTGAAAAATAATTTCTTATCGGAATATGAACCCGGAAAGTTCAATCTGAAACCGGAATTTGCCACGCAAAGAAAGGTATGGGATTCTTTCGATTCCAATAATCTAGAGGAGCATCTTAGCGGAAAAGAAAGCAGGATAAGGGATGGTCTCTGTACATTGATCAGTGAAGTCCTTTTCGTCAGGGATCCTATTCACCCCACACTTTTCCATCCTAGAATTGCCTTACACAACACTAATTCCTACATAAACCTCGATGACCGTAACCGTTACTTGCTGGATGAACTTTACATCGAATTCTTTTACCAGCGCCATGAAGAATTTTGGAAAGAACAGGCTGTAAAAATATTACCCGCCATTCTCAAAGCATCCGATATGCTTGTCTGCGGTGAGGATCTGGGCATGATACCTGCTTGTGTTCCTGGAGTCATGAATGACCTGGGAATACTTAGTCTGGAAGTGCAACGGATGCCAAAAGATCCCAAAATTGAGTTCCTAAGACCTTCTGATGCTCCGTACCTGTCAGTCAGTACCACCTCCACCCACGACACATCCACATTACGGGGCTGGTGGGAAGAAGAGGCAGGTAAAAGTGAACGGTTCTTTCGTAGCATCATGGGAAATCATGGTACTTTCAATAAAAAAATGGAGCCATGGCTGGCCAAAGATATTCTACAGCAGCATTTTTGGTCTCCGGCCATGTGGACGATCTTCCCCATTCAGGATCTTCTTGCGATGGATGAAGAGCTGCGTCGTGAAGATTTCGAAGCAGAAAGAATCAATATTCCTGCAGTTGCACAGCATTACTGGAGGTACCGAATCCATATTACACTTGAAAAACTTTTAAAAGCCAACAAGTTCAACATCGAATTACATAAAATGATTACTCATTCGGGACGATAATAACTGTCGTAATTCTCCATCTACCGATTATTCCAGGTGATTCACCGATTTGACCTTCACTTAATCTAAATGAGAAATTACTTTTGAGCCAAAATTAAACTTCATTGTTTTACTTAACAAAAATTGCCATGAAACTTATTAATGACCCAAATGAACCAAACGAAAACGTTTACAGCAGTAGAAGAAAAAGTCATCATGGTTCTGATTCAAGAGTCTTCCTTGGCATCCTTTTTGTCGCCATTGGAAGTTTATTGATACTGGAAAACCTTGAATTGCTTTCTTATGATCTATCCCACATTTTTATTAGCTGGCCGATGCTTTTGATTGTTATTGGCGTTTATAACCTTAGCCGTAAAGCAAGCTCAGCAGGGTTCATCCTAATTGGCATCGGATCTTATTTTCTACTTCCCAGGATTTTTGATGTACCCGAACACTTTTTCCGCAATTTCTGGCCGGTGATTCTGGTGATTGTAGGAATAGTTTTCATCATTCAGTGGAACAGAAAACCAAGCTTGCCTCTGGGTAGAGGTGATGTAAATAAAAACGATATCCTTGACGAAACAGCCTTGTTTGGCGGACGCAATATGTCTCTGGTATCCGAACAATTCAGAGGTGGTAAGATCACTTCAATCTTTGGCGGATCAAAAATCAACCTGCTCTATTGCAAACCGATAGAAGGTTGTGTTATAGATGTGGCGACTATCTTTGGGGGTACAAAAATTATTGTCCCGGAAAATTGGAATGTTAAGACTCAAGTGGTTTCAATATTCGGCGGCTTTGAGGACAAACGCGGAAACTCCATTATTTCAAGAGTGGATCAGACTAAAATGGTAGTGATTAAAGGTGTTGCCATCTTCGGAGGAGGAGAAATCACCACAATGCCATAATGAATTGTGATGGAGAAAGCAGGATTAGCAGATAAATATTCCCTGGTTTTATACTGGATTGCACCCATTGCACTTGGGATCATCCAGACATTCTTCAACCTGTTTTTCGAAATCCTCCCATGGGGGATTTCGTTGGTTGATGGAACTGTCTTTGGATTTCTTTTAGGAGCATTCGGAATGGCCGTCTGGTTTGTGGTTAGGTACAACAGTCCGGACAATAAGCCATTTGTGCAATTACTTTCTACCCATTTAGCTGCATCAATAATTCTAGCATTGGTATGGGTTTATAGTTCAGCTTTTATTGCAAATATTCTTGTTTCCTTACCCGCGTACCAAGCTTACCTTGATCGTCAGCTTACCAACAGGATCTTTATCGGATTCATTGTCTATATTTTGATGGCAACCATCTTTTATCTTTATTTTTTCTACAAGAAAAACCGTGAAAAAAACGAGCGGGAAAAGGAGTTGAAACAAGAGGTCAGAGAGGCGGTACTTAGCGCTTTAAAATCGCAGATAAATCCTCATTTTTTATTCAATAGCTTGAATTCTATAGCCTCTCTTACATTAACAAACCCGGAGAAAGCCCATGAGATGGTCATCGCCCTATCCGATTTTATGCGCTATTCGCTCCGTAAACAACACAATGAAATGGTCGCATTCGAAGAAGAGATCAACCACATCCGTCTCTATCTTCAGATTGAAAAAATCAGGTTTGGCAACAAAATGAAGTACTCTTTTCAAGTAGATCCTGATTGTCTTAAATGTCAAATTCCAACACTTTTGCTTCAGCCACTTTTTGAAAATGCAGTAAAATACGGGGTTTACGAAGCCTCTGAAGAGGTTGAGGTATCCTTGACTGCCAAAAGAGAAGGAGATCATATGAAGCTTCTTCTCTCAAACGATTATGATGCTGAAGCAGTACCTTCAAAGGGTGAAGGTATCGGTCTTAAAAACGTACAGGAAAGGCTTCGGCTTGTGTACAACAGCAATAACCTGATGGAGATTAAGGATGAGGAGGGAAAATTTGTTGTTACTATCTTTTTGCCATGCGAGGAAAGACATGAGAAATGAGACTTAAGACTTGAGAGCATTATGAATCAACGGAAATATCAGTTTACTTTAGTCACTTTAGTTCACTTTTTAAAATGAAAAAAACCAGCGTACTAATTATTGATGACGAACAACTCGCCAGGGATCTCCTGAAAAGTTATCTTTCAAAAGATGCCAGGCTAGAGGTAATTGGAGAATGTAGCAATGGCTTCGAAGGAGTGCTCTCCATTCAGGAACTCAAGCCGGACCTTGTATTCCTTGATATTCAGATGCCAAAAATCACCGGATTTGAGATGCTGGAATTGTTGACAGATCCTCCGGTGATCATTTTTTCAACTGCTTACGAAGAGTTCGCCATCCGGGCCTTCGAAGCCAACGCAGTCGATTATTTGCTTAAGCCTTACCCACTTGAAAGGGTGCAATCGGCTATAGAAAAAGCCTTGAAACGCATTCAGGTCGGTGCAGGCAACAAGGAAGAACTTGAAAACCTAAGCAACACGCACGATGAAAAAAGCGGCTTACTTACCAGGATCGTCGTAAAATCCGGATCGAAGATCAAAATCATCCCTGTCGAATCTATTGATTATCTGGAATCTGAGGATGATTTTGTGATGATTTACTGTAAAGAAGGGCATTTTCTGAAGCAGAAAACCATGAAATATTTTGAAAATCACCTCGATCCCAATAAATTCATCCGAATTCACCGTTCCTGCATCGTGAACACTTCTCAATTGGCCGAAATCCAACAGTACGGCAAAGAATCGTGGATGCTTCTGACTAAACAAGGGGCAAAACTAAAA
>JANYJT010000043.1 GCA_025358395.1 Bacteroidia bacterium | reverse complement strand
TCCTTTTTGAGGAATTGTAAATGAACTTAAAGGTCTAAACAAAGCCAATTTTCTATCAACTTGTTCAATAAGTAATCGTTGTTTTGAAATATCCATCAGGTTATATCCTTAATTATAATCATCAAATTTAAGGTTATAATTTGAAATATACAAATATTAATTAAGGTAATAACCTGATAAGATGTTGATTTTTAAAATGGCAGGTAACGTAAAAAGCTACACGCAGAGGCGGATTGCGGGCGATTTGGCTATCGCCGATCTTCGATTCCTGTCCGGCAGGACAAGGAAATCGAGCGGAGAGCCTCCGACCGAAAACCACCGAACCCGCACTTGAAGGGTAGCTGAAGTAAGGTGCGTATTTGACTAAAGAAATGTTAACCCTACTTTTTTATTTAATCCTTTTTCAAAAATTCGGATTAAAGTCGATAATTGAATATTGCCTTTTGCATTTTCAACTTTTGAGATATAGCTTTTCTTTGTTCCAGCTTTTATCGCGAGTTGTTCTTGGGTCATATTTGCTGTTTTTCTTGCTTCCTTAAGCATCTCGCTTACGATGAACATTTGAGCACCTTCTTCATATTCATTCCGGCTTTCAGTCCCAATTTTGCCATGCTCTTTTTCTATGAGTTCATCAAATGTTTTTATACCTTTATATTCAGTCATGTTCTTATTTTTTAGATTCAAAATACTCTTTCATTATTCTCATTGCCTTTTCAATCTCATTATTAGGCGTTTTTTGTGTCTTTTTTTGAAAACCAGTAAATAGAACAATCAGCTTTCCTTCGTCAAAACAACAGAATACCCGGTAAATATTTGATTGGAATTCAATTCGAATTTCAAAAAGGCCATCATATCCTGTCATAGGAGATAAAAACTTTTCCGGAACTCTGTCAACCTGTTTTATTAATTCAAGTACACACTGAACTTTTTGTTTTGCCTTTATGTCCAGCTCTTTATAAAAGTCGGTGAAGTAGTCTCCGTGAAATATGATTTGTCTTGACACAAATGAAATGTTCTCTCCAAGGATAACATTTTTTGATTACGAAAATTTGAAGTTGAGTTTGCTCGTGAGCTTCTCAATATACACCATAACTCCTTTGGAGACGAATCCTAACCTCGCCTAGACGGTGTGTTTTGGTGGGTGCAGGAAGGTAAGGTTCGCCTTATATTTTGTCAAGGTAGAAAATTATTTTTGAATGTCCAAATCATCGAAAGGTGATTTGATTCGCTGCAGACTTCGTGTTGTAACATGGGTGTAAATCTCTGTGGTTTTGGAGCTTTTATGACCCAATAATTCCTGAATATACCTTAGATCCGTTCCATTATCCAGTAAGTTGGTGGCATAGGAGTGCCGAAGCCAATGGAGTGTAGCCGGCTTCTTTATTCTTGCCAATTCCAACGAGTGCTTGAGTACCATCTTCAAGCTCCTCTCCCCATATGCACTTCCAGATTCCTGCCCTTCGAAAAGCCATACCTTGGGTTCAAACAGTCGCAATAGACTTTCACTGTTCGATCACTATAACGCTTGTTCTCCATCCATTCCAGAAATTGCTTCATCATTTTTCCCTTTTCCGGATCTCTTTTGGCAAAAGGACCGGCGGGTCTGAGCTTTCCGTTTGTTATACGCCGGCATTTGGTACTTCCCAAAATTGCGGCAGCATGATCACTTTAGTCTCTTTAGTTCATTTTAGTCACTTCCTCAGGGCACTTTGGGTTCCGGAATCTTTCCCTTTAAGTTGTCGTATTTTTTAAACTCATTCAACTTCAGCGAGTCCATAGCACTGCCATTGAGAATTTCGCCCTTATCATATTTGACTTCATATTTAAGCTTCCCCGTCTTGTCAAAGATTTTCCAGGAACCATTCGAAAGATCATCAAGGTAGTTTCCATCGGTCATTTTTGAACCGTTCTCATCGTAGAAAATAGCTAATCCGTTCCTTTTACCTGCTGTAAAAGAAATCTGATTTCTTATAATTCCGGATGGATAGTATTCGATACATGTACCATCAGGAAGATTATTATTGAATTCCTTCTCCCAAATCACTTTCCCCTGTTCGTTGAAGCCTTGTGCCTTTCCGGTCTTCTTCCCGAGGAGATAGTTTTCGGTTAATACCAAATTTTTGCCCGTATAAAAATTCCATGTACTATCGCGGAGCGTACCTTCAAAAACACCTTTGGCATAAAGCTTTCCCTCTTCATCATAAAGGGAAGCAAAAACCCTTTCCGAATTAGTGCGGTAGCTCATTAAAGCCTTAATCTTTCCGTTTTCGTGGTATCTTTTCCATTCACCGACCGGCTTATTGTGGTCGAAATTTCCCTCATATTTCAGGCTCCCTCCAGGATATTTACTGATCCATTTCCCTTGCTTCAATCCATTGCCATCAGTTTTGTTCACTGTGGTCTGAGAGAATCCCGCGATAAAGACCAGGATGAGCACCAATGCCACTATTATTTTTTTCATTCCATTCATTCTTTCAACAAAGGTATCGAAATCTTCTTCTATCCATGGAAATTAAATTAATTTTGAATTTTCCACACAATTCACATATCTAACCGAATTAATTAAAACTGCATTACTTGAAAATTGTCAAATACCTTCTATTAACAGTTATTTCAGTGATTTCCGGCTTCAGTTTTTTAAAGGGACAACCAGTAAAACCAGGCGAATACAAATCATATAACGCTCCTGAAATTCATACCGTCCTCTTCTTCCCTGAAGGTTGGGAATTTTCTTTGCCGGTATTGGAATTGGGCAGTTCCCAAAGGTTAATCTGCAAATTTGACCTGTTTTCGAGGGATCCCAGGAATTTCCGCTACACCATTGTTCATTGCGATGCGGACTGGAATCCTTCCCGTCTGGTCACATCTGAATACCTCGAAGGTTTTGCGGATAATGCTGTAACCGATTATGACTATTCAATCAACACTACTGTTCCATATATAAACTACAAGCTAATTCTTCCAAACGAAAATATTACTATCAAGCTATCCGGCAATTATTTGTTAAAAGTATGGGAGGAAGGAAAGAAAGATGAACCGGTTCTGATAAAACCCTTTTATGTGACTGAGAAACAAGTGGAAATTACGGGTGAAGTTCAGAAAGCAACTTATGAGGGATACAATGGGGCCAGTCAGCAAGTGGCATTTGCGGTCGGCCATTCTAGATTTCCCATTTCAGATCCGTTAAACGAAATCAGAACTGTTGTGATGCAGAATTCAAGAATCGACACCCGGCTCTTTCAACTTAAACCAACTTACATCCGACAGAATCAGCTTGTTTTCGAAGACAAAAAGAATCTTTTCAAAGGAGGAAACGAGTTTAGGAATTTCAATGCCAAAAACCTGCAGACCAATGGAATGGGGATCCGGGCTATCGAATTCCGTGATCCTTACTATTTTCTTTTTCTGGAAACAGATCAGTCAAGGCGGAAGGAATCCTACCTTACCCGAAATGATTTGAATGGAAGTTTCCTGGTAAAAAATGACCGTGTGACGGATAGCGATCTTGAATCGGATTATATCTATGTTCACTTCTCTCTTTCCCCGCCGGATCTTGTGACCAATGATCAGATCTATATTTTCGGGGCACTTACCGACTGGCAATGCCTCCCGGGAAACCGGATGGTCTACCAGGCAGACACTAAAATGTATGAGGCTGATCTTCTGCTGAAACAGGGTTTTTACGACTATCAATATGTGGTTCTCAACAAGGATACAAATGCAATTGATGTAACCTTTTTAGAGGGTAGTCATGTAGAAACAGAGAACAATTACCAAATATTTGTTTACTACCGTGGATTTTCATCCAGGTATGACAGGCTGATTGGGTATCGCATGCTCAATTCAATCAACAGATAAATCGGATTTTTTAAACTTCCGGTTGTAGCAAATGTTCCTGACTTTTGCCGTACAAAATCCTGATCATGGTTGGCAAAACGATCAAAAGCATCGGCATTGCTACCAAAAACCCGCCAATTATGGCAATGGCAAGTGGCTGGTGCATCTGCGCACCGGCTCCAATGCCCAGTGCTATAGGCATCAACGCAATAATGGCTCCAAGGGCTGTCATTAGTTTTGGCCGTAGACGGGTTGAGATGGCATAGACAATGGAATCATCGACATCCATTTTCAGTCTTGCTTCCTTGAACTGAAGGAAGGTAAAAATGGCGTTTTCGCCTATAATCCCAACAATCATGATAAGTCCGGTGTAGCTTCCAACATTCAATGGTGTATTGGTAAGAAAGAGTGCGAGATAACTTCCCGAAATACCCAGCACGGCGATCAGCAAAATGGTAAAGGCGATACGAAACTCTTTGAATAATGCCAGGATTACACAAAATACCAACAGACTGGCAGAAATCAGAATGATGAGCAACTCATCAAACGATTTCTGTTGCTCGGCAAAGGAGCCACCGTAGACTATGCTGTATCCCTGCGGCAGACTGATCTGGGCTGAAACTTTATTCTGGATCTCTTTGATGGCGCTGCCAAGGTCGCGCTGATTCAATCTGGCTGTCACCACCCCCATATTCTGCAGGTTTTCGCGATTGATCTCCGCATCTCCTGCGATCAGTTTCACAGTAGCCAGTTGCTCTATCGGTCTAAGCTTTCCATTAGGCATGGATATCTGGAGATTCCTGATGTCGTTTACGTTCAATGTTTTATTTCCAGGATAGAGCAGCCGGATATTGGTGAATTGTTCCCGATCCTGGATGGTACCCACGATGTTACCCTCCAGCGCCGTTTGAAGCTGGTATTGTAAGTTGGCCGAAGTAATGCCAAATTGCGAAAGCTTGGCATTGTCGGGCAGAATATTGACATAAGGTCCGGCAATGATAATCCCGTTGGAAACATCTTCTACCCCATCGGTTTCGGAGACAATGGAAGATATCTTTACCGAGAGCTCCTCCAGTTTTTTACGGTCGTTGCCAAAAATTTTCACTTCCACCGGCTGAACGGATTCCATCAGATCGCCAAGCATATCCCCTATTACCTGACCAAAATCGATCCTCAATGCTGGTTGCGAAGCTTCTACTTTGGTCCTGATTTCATCAATAACCTCTTCAGTTGTTTTATCACGGCTTTTTTTCAGTTGGATCAAATAATCTCCATCATTGGGTTCTGTGATAAAGAAGCCCATCTGCGTTCCGGTACGGCGCGAGTAAGTTTCAATATCCGGTATGGTCACCAAAATTTTTTCGACCTCCTTCAATATACGGTCTGTTTCTTCCAGAGAAGTTCCGGGAGGCGATTTGTAATCCAGCACAATACTGCCTTCGTCCATTTCTGGAAGGAAGCCGGTCTGCAAACGAGGAACTATCAGGATAACAGAAACCAGAAGCAAGCCCATGAAAACCAGGCTGAATACCGGCCTGTGGATAAAATAATGTACCCAACGCCGGGTTTTAACGCTATGGGATTTCTCTTGGACGATTCGGTGGGGTGCTTTTTCAGATCCGGGCGTCAACAGCAGGTAAATAACCGGAAGCGCCATCCAGGTTACGATAAAAGAACAGACCAGCGTGACGATCATGGCATTGGTCATCACCTTGAAATAGGCACCTGCGACGCCTGTCATCAACAGAAATGGAAGAAAAATGACTATGGTACTCAAAGAGGATCCAACCATTGCCGGGAACAAGAATCCGATGGCTTTTTTAACCAAGGTGGCAGATTTTTCAGCAGGATGCTCTTCATGCGTTCGCTGGATTTGTTCCACCACGACGATTGCATCATCGATGATTAACCCAATGGCGGCGGCAATTGCACCAAGTGTCATGATGTTGAGCGTCTGCCCCATCGAATAGAGCACGATCAGCGTCAGACAGATCGTAACCGGGATGGTGAGCAGAATGGTGGCGCTTGCCTTCATCGATCTAAGGAATAGAATCGCAACGAGCATGGCGAGAACCAAACCGATCCACAGACTATCTGTGACGCTCCGGATAGAGTCGTTCACAAAATCGGCCTGGACGTAATATGGTTTGATAACGATATCAGAAGGTAATGTAAGCTGCAGATCTTGAAGCTTTTTCTCCATCTGCTTTGTCAAATCGATCAGATTGGCATTGGGTTGCTTGATGACCGCAATCAGCAGGCTCTCTTTCCCGTTGGCATTGATTTTGATGTATTCTTTGGCCTCTCTGATCTCTACGGTTGCGATCTCCTTCATCAGGATCACCCTTTTTCCTGTATTGCTGACTACCAGATTTTCCAGCTCCGTCTTATTTCTGCCCAGTGCATCGGTAATGGTCAGATAGAGCATCCGGTAGTCGTTGAGGTAACCATTTGAACGGACAAAGCCCGTTTCGTTCAGTGTATTTCTGATAATCTCGGGAGTCAGTCCCAGGGAGCTGATCTTTGAAATATTTAGTTCGACCCAATACTCCTTCTCCTTTCCGCCGATGATGCGAATTTCTGAAACACCTTCGACCTGCGAGAGGAATGGCTTGATCGTAAAATTGGCCAGATATTTTAACTCGATTGGAGATCGCCCCTTCCCTTCCAAAGTATAACCGATGATTGGAAGGATGGACGGGTTCATCCTTTCCACGGCAATCTGAAGATCTGCAGGTAAAGAAGAACGTATCTCTGCAATTTTAGATTCAACGCGCTGCTGACTGAGATTGATATCAGTTTTCCAGTCCATGAAGGCAGAAATCTCACAGGATCCCCGTGTCGTACTGCTTCGAAGAACTTGCAGATCAGGCACTTTCTTTATGGCAAGCTCCAGTGGACGGGTCACAGTCATCATCATCTGATCGACGGGCTGCTGTCCGGCATCCGCGATGATCTTGATCTTTGGAAAAGTAATCTCCGGGAACAGAGAGGTTTGCAGAATGCTGTAGGTGAATCCGCCACCCATCAGGATCAAAGCGATGACAACGGTGAGGGCATTTTTATGCGCGGTGAAAAAGCTTTTCATAGTTTCGTCATTTTTGGATGACTACTTTAGCTGTATCCGGCAATCCGTAATTTCCGGTTAAAAGTATTTGCTGATCAACCGTGAAATGAGGCGAAACAATCTCGACACTATCACCTGCCTCTATCCCTTTGACAACCGGAACCTTCACCGCTGTCTGGTTGTCGCTCATCAACATGACCCAAAACTGACTCTGAATTTCATCCGTTAAAAGGGCCTCTTTCGGAAGAATGGTGGCGTTTGACCTCAATTTTTTCACAAACTGAACCTTGGCAACCAGATTTTCTGGTATCTGACCGCCATGATCAATGCGGATAATGTAACTCTGGGTTTGAGACTGCGCATCCATCAACGGCATCGAATTGGTTACGATACCTTTAAGTTGTTTTCCATCCGGCAATGTCAATAGAACTGTTTTATTTAATGGAAGAAAGGGCAACAGCTCGTAAGGAAGCTCGAGAAAAAACACCAGACTCTTGCTGTCACCGATGGTAGCCAAAATTTCTCCATCCTGTACATAATCGCCTTCACGGTAGGAAAGCAGGAGAATAAAGCCGTTGCCCGGAGAGTTGATCGATATTTTGCCATTAAATCGCAACATGCTATCCAGATTCGTAACTGTATTTCCCAAACTTTTCGACTCTTTTGAGCGGACGACAAATAATTTTTCACCTTTTGAAATCTGCTGACCCAGATTAACTGTAACTTCTTGCAGGTATCCGTTGGCAGTAGATTTCACGGTAGTTTTAAGCATAAACTGAGAGATCGCATTCAATTCGACGGTCTCATTCAAAGTGCCAATTTTAACGGTCGTTGTCGTCACCGGAACCCTACCTTCAGTCGGAACCTCCGCTGAAGGGCTTTTCCCAAAATGGCAAGAGACAATCAGGCCTGAAATGAGCAAAGAGGTAAATAATTGAATTCGCATGGATTTAATATTTTTAGTTGTTGCTATTTTTCTCTGCTCCAATAGTTAAGTTGATTGATAATCTGATAATTCTCAATTCGGTTCTGAATCAACAAATTTTTGGTTGTAAGCAAACTGGAAATGGCTATGAAATATCCGGTAACACTCACCTCACCGGTTTGAAAAAGTTTGCCGTTGGCTTCTACGAGTGCCTGAGAATAGGCAATTTGTTTGTCAATATTTAATTTATATTTCTGATTATCTGATAATTGAAGTAACAGCTGATTAATCTGCTGTCGGTATTGTCTGGCGAAAAACTCGCTGTAAGTTCGCCGCGTTTGTTCAGAAAGGGCAATCTGGTCGTGTTGCATCTTTTTTTGACGGCCGTCGTATATCGGAATAGATAAATTTAAGCCGAAGTTAGGTCCAAAATTTTTCCAGGGTTGGTATACCATAGATGAATTGTAACTAAATTCTCCCAAAAGGTTCAATTTTGGTTGATAGTTAAAGTCAATTTGTTTGTTGGCAGTGGAAAGGCTAAGGCTATCACTTACAAACTGCTGGTAAAAGATGGAGTGTTGAAGTTCGGGCAATTTTTCAAGTTTCAGCAACGGATCTTCAAGCATGAAAACTGTGGTATCAGCCTCGCCGCATAAATAATTTAACGATCTGAATCCATTCTTATATTGATTTCGGACTTGTCCAAGTTGCAGCTCCTGCTGTTGTATCAATACCTCAAAAGTGAGAAAATCTGTCTGTTTGTAAACACCCGAAGAAGTCAGTTTTCTAAATAGTATCTCCTCTTTCCGCATCAAATCAAGCAGTTCTCCATAAAAATTCACTTGCTGCATCAATCCGAAAACGGCAATATATTGATCTGTTACACTTCGCTTAAGATCCTGCTCAGATATTTTTGCCGGAATGAGAATGGAACTCTTTTGCAATTCGATAGACCGAAGCTGGTTTTGCAAGTTTCCGGTACTGATAACTCCTTTAGAAACAGAGAGTGCTGCAAAAATATTGGTTCCATTGGTAATTGCTTCATCCTGTCCAACTCCTTTTATTACAGGCGCATAGTTGTTGTTGCTAATTGCATTGACCTGAGCTCCCAGACCTGCCCGCAACCGAAGACTATCAATACGGTTGGCCTGCAATTTGTTTTGATAATCCTTGAGTAAAGGGGAATTCTGATGGGCCAGGCTAAGAAAATAACCCAGGTTCCTGCTTTGTGCACTTCCGGTAAGGAGGATAAAGGATAAAAAAAGTGTGGAAACGATAGATTTGATCATTTCTCCTGGGATCTTATTAATTTATTCAGCTAAATTCCGGCTTGTTTATTTTCAGCTACTTTGACAATATTACTAAAATTTGGTTTAATCTGAAACCTGCAGAAATTGAAAAGGGTGATTCCTCCATTAAGGCCTTAAACTAAAGACTCAGACCTTGTTTTATACATGAAGGATTCAAGAATTGATGTTTCTATTTCTTTGACGCCATCTTGTTTTAAGTCAAATATGTATACATCACCAATTCTCCATTTTTTTACAACCTGACTTACAAGGCTTTTCCTCACAATCCAGACCTGGGGTATAGGGAGGCGGGAACAGAGTTCTTCAATTGCGGTCGACCAGCCCTTGTCATTCAACTCAAGTGGGCCAATTTCATCAATCAATACAAAGTCTTTTCCTTGAAGGTTAGCGGGATTCAAAATTATCTTGCCCAATTCAAGTGCCTCAGGATTAAAGAAATACCTGCCAGTCTTGTGCCAACCATCTTTAAAGATAGATTGGCATAAAACAATATTCCGGGTAGATCCTAAATCAACCAATTTAAACCCCACACGATTTGAGCCCTCATCGATGCCAACCGAAAGAAATCCTCCCGGGCAATAGCCCATATTCTCCAAAGAAAGTGACAGGGATCTAGCTATTGTAGTCTTCCCCTCACCAACATCATCTGAGAGCACAAAGACTGTTGGCAGATTTTTTTGCTCATTTTTAAATATTTCAACCAGATTTTGAGAAGTATTAAGCAAATGAGAAGTCAGGGAAACCGGATTAAGTATGCTCAGTCCGGAGTTTGAAAGTGAGGCAATAAGATCTGGAAGAACACCAAAAGCCAATGTAAGTGATTGGTATAAATTAGATAATCCCCTTTGATACAAAACTGTTTTGACCAATGGATTCTTTAGTTCCACACTAATTGCCGCAAATCCGATGATGATCAGGACGGCTCTTGCTATCATTTTCAATCCAATGATCCATCCGCCTTCTCCTGTTGGATTATTCATTTTCAAAACATCCGAAATGAGAACGGCTGCGATGAAAATGATGAAAAATTGCAATAATACCGCTGGCTTTTTCAAACGATAAATTGATGCGGGATACCGGTAAAGACAGGCAAAAATATATATGGTTGAAACAGTGGCTGCGGATAAATAATAATTCAGATTTAACAACCACAAAATTAGAAAGAGGAACATCAGATGAAAGAAAATAAAAATCACAGCATACTTCTGCTGCCCGGATGTGCTTAAATTATTTTTTTCGCTCCTTATTTTTATTCCCCGAGAAGAATCAAATGACTTATTTGATTTAAGGTAATTTCTTCCGACAAAAAATCCGGCTGTTGCCGACAATATCCCAATAAACATGTAGAATGCGCCCAGAATACCTATCATATCCAAGGGATTTATTCCATGGATATTTAGTTGTTTAACAGCATATTGATAAAGAGAATCAAGTATACGTATCAGGTCAAAACCGTAGAGAATAAGCAGGGTAAAAAATTTATGGACAATGGCACTGACTGCCGTGATGGCTCCTCCGACCATTACTCCGGCAAGATTCTTTCCAAGTAGCATCAAAGCAAGTTCAAACAAAAAAGCTTCTGATATGATCCCAACCATAGGGCCAATGATCACGGCACTGGGTGAAATGGATTTCATCAGCGCACAAATAATTCCCGCACGCCAGATAATGCCAGTTCCTTTCCAAATTCGCGAAAAGGCTGCAAGCAGAAAAATAGCAAAAGCGGTAAGGATAGTCCCTGACAGCGGTACCTGCAGATTGTGAAGAAAACTACCCGCCACGATTTCCACCGAAGCCCATAAACTGCCAACGACGGTGGCTTTCAGCCAAATTGCGTTTAAAGCCGAATGCCTGATCAATTTCATGGGTGATTTTCAAGTTTCAGCAGCCGCCACCTGAGGATGCTGCCGGGGCTTTGCGTGTAATTGTAATTTTCTCACTGGTTTTCGGAGCAACTGAAACGTTGGTAATATTACTCTCACCTGTAAAATACTGGCGTGCTGCATTTCGAAAGTTGATTAGATCGAGTTCTGAGGATGAGGCAGTTGCAGAAGGGGTTTGTTCCCTGAGGATGGTATTGGTCCATTCGTTCAATCCGCCCTTCATCATGTACATTCTGGCAGATGAAAACCGGGAGAATATTAGTCCGATTTGCTCAGATGTAAGATCATCATTCGCATACAAAACTTTATCTTTCCCGGGTTGGTTGAAAAGTTCGGTTGAAGACAAGCTCAACAGTGAATCCGGATGAATGTTCATAGCACCCTGCAAAGCAAATTTCCTGAATTGAACGGCATCGCGTAAGTCTATTAATTGTAAAGTCGGATCGTTTTCAATGATTCGGTGGGCTACCTGATCAACAGTCAAAAAGCGTGATCTTTCAGCAATTGCTCCTGGTAACTTCGAGAAATCCGTTACTTTTCTAACCTCCTTTTTAGGTAGGATAACCAGACCCAAGGCAAGAACGATAATTAGGACTGAGAGTAATATGTAATTTTTTCTCATAATGAAAACAGCTAATATTCGATTTTTTTTACTTTCCCTTGCACCCATCCGGCACCATAAAACATGCCAATTGCTATGATGACAAGGAGGAAAGTAAATAACTCGGGAGAGATTCCGAAAACAGTATTGATCATTTTTGCTCCTTGCGAGCCGCTGTAATAGATATTTTCCCACCATGGGAAGGTTTCAGAAAATAGAAATACTCCGATAAACATTCCGCCAAAGAAAGCCAGGCCGTCGAGGCGTCCGATTGCTGCCGCGCATACACTGGTTCCGGGGCAAAAGCCACCCATTGCAAAACCGATTCCCATGATGATTCCGCCGACAATCGCGGAGGCCATGAAAGTTGGCTGGATGTATAAAAGGCTGTAATCCAAAAGTCCCAGATGGTTGAGATATAACAAACCCAATGAGGCAACAATGGCTGCGGTGAAGAATACTTTGACAACGACAAAATCATAGCCGAAAAAAGTACCAATTATCTTGCGCGAGGAGGAAAAGCCCGAAGACTCCAATGCGAAACCAAATCCCATACCAAGGAAAACGGCAAAAATATTATCCCATGCCGGGGAGACTAATCCTGATGAAATGATAGGTCCAATCATGATTTATATTTTAAATAGTTAAATCCAGTTCTTTCTGAAAATCCAGGCTGCAATGAAAGCAGTTCCGAAGATGGCAATCATGGTAATATATCCACCAAGTGATAAGACTGCCATTCCACTCAATGCTGCTCCGCTTGTGCAGCCCTTTGCAAGTTGTGAACCAAATCCAAAAATCAGTCCACCGGAAATTGCGAAAATAAGCCGACGGCGCGAAGTAATCTTCGGAGAATGTTCGACCTTGAATTTCAACCTATTAAAAACAAGTCCCGAAAAAAAAGCACCGGCAAAAGCCCCAATCACCTCATATACAAGCCAATTATTCATAGGCTTCTTGTCACCTCCAGCGAATTGTGAATAATAGGATGATTCCCCGACATGCTGCGGCGCAATGACATTCACAGTTGCGGCTACTGTATTTTTTACTGCGCCACTGGCCCCAAGCCCACGTCCTGATAAGTAAAAAGAGAGTAGCAGTACCGTGCCCAGGATCACCCCTCCCAGGTAGGGATTAAGATAGCGAGACCCGCCATTAAAATTTTTTCCCATGACTTTTTTTGTTTAAAATTTTTCAATACAAATACCGCGTAATCTGACCAGCTTCCACAATCAAAAACCTGAAGATCAATCCCCCCACAAGTATTAATATAGCCGGAATAACAATGGGGACTTTGAACCCCCGCAATTCCAAAACCTCGAGTAACGCAGGGAATAGAAGCCCAAGGATGACAACGAAAGTGAAAAACGGGGCGGTGAAGCTCCCTCCTAAAAACAGATTGACCGCATTTATTTGCGCTTCTGATCCTGCTTTAAATCCCATAAACAGGTGGGTAATAAAGAATAATTCAATCAAAATGAGTAGAATGTCAATACGGCCCATGATTTTCCTTTCCTTATGATCCTTGCTCATCAGGAGGATGACTGCTGCACCGGTCGACATACCAGAGACCAAAAACAGAGGACCCAAAATGGATGTATTCCACAAAGGTCTTGCATTGAAAGCGGAAAGTAAAATACCGGTATAGATTCCTAAAATAACGGCATAAATGGTCATCGGCCAGGCAATTAGTATCCTGTTTTTAATAACCCAGGTTTCACATGTTTTGAGGAATCTGAATTTCCAGTCCCAATTTGGGAATATCTCGGTAAGATAACTTGCTGACCAGATTATGGAAATTGGCGTCATAATCATCAACACCCATGCCCCCCATCCCATCGGAGATTCAAGTCGGATGGTAGTGTAAAGCTGCCAGAACCAAAGTTTGTGTTTCAAATCCAAAAAGAGGAGAAACAAGCCCAACATCAGTGCAAAAGGGGCAAGCATGGGTGCTCTTTTTACAGTGGTTGCCATCTTGGTCTCTTTGCCCAAAATGGTAAAAATCCCGGCAAAAAAGAGTATTCCGGCAGCCAATCCGCCCAGAAACAGGTAACTCGGAATCTGCCAGTGCCAGATGTTCAGAGTTGGGTCAATATTCGGGATGTTACGCCCGCTCACGAATAATTCTTCCTTCATTTTTGAGAATTTTACCGGTTACAGGAGATAAAATATTTGCGGCTTTGTGCCAGCTTCAGGAGCCAGGGACTTAAATTTCCTGTTCTTCAGAATGTTTACTATCCTTGAATTAGGATCATCAATATCACCAAAATAGATGCATTTGGTAGGGCAAACACTTGTGCAAGCCGGATCCAAACCTTCCCGAACCCGATGGATGCAAAAGGTACATTTATCCACATACCCATCCGGGTGTGAATACCTGGCTTCATATGGACAGGACTCAATGCATGCGCCACAGCCAATGCATTTATTGTGTTCAACCAGAACAATGCCACCCTCTTCAAAATGACTGGCACCTGTGGGACAGCAACGAACACAAGGAGAATTGGCACAATGGTTACATCGTTCAGACCGTAGCTCTATGCTTACATTGGGATAGGTTCCGTCGACCACTTCCTTTACCCAATCACGACAAAATCCCAGGGGTACGTTGTTTTCGGTCTGGCAGGCAACCACGCAATCGCTGCAGCCGACGCATTTCCGCGTATCCAATGCCATCGCATATCTCATAGTTTAACTCCCTTCTTTGGTTCAGTTTTAATGAAAGTAACAAAATTTCCGCGCATTCCGGTTCCTCCCATGATGGGATCGGTTGCCACACGAGTTATTAATTCAGTATCATTTACACCTCGTCCAAACGCATAGGTCAAGGGTTTGTGGTGGTGACCAAATCCATGCACGATGTATATTGAATCCCATCTGATTCGTTCTGTAATACGCACCTTAACTGAGAAGTTGGAAACAACACCGTCCTGGTTCTTCAGCCAGACATGCTGATCCTTCCTCAACCCCCATATTTCTGCCACCTGAGGATTTACCCAAACTGAATTTTCCGGCATCAGTGCCACGAGGTTTCTGTTGTTGGCAGTCCTGCTGAATGTATGCATGGGTGCTCGTCCATAAATCAGCCGGTAATAACCATCATCGGGTTGCGGATGAGGCGTATAGACAGGCATTGAATCAAAGCCTGCAGATTTCAGTTCCATCGAGTCAAGCTGTATTTTGCCGGATGCAGTCTTGAATTTGTAATCCTCTCCTGGGACAATATAAACAGGAGTTTTCCTTGGATATTTTTTAAGACCGATTCCTTCCATTTCCTTGAGAGATGAACCAACTTGTTTCAATTGCCAATCAAGCACTTCTTTGAAATCTTTGTAGTTATAGTAAGAACCAAGGCCCAGCCGCTCACCGATCTGTTTCGAAATCCACCAGGCAGGTTTCGTTTCATATTGTGGCTCAACAGCAGGCATTCTCAGCGCTATCGTTGGCTCACGGTGGGATGTAGCACGCAAATCATCATGCCTTTCCAGATAGGTACATTCGGGTAATACTACATCTGCGTAACCCGTAATTTCCATGGGCATGGTATCAACGACAACCAACAGATCAAGCGATTGCATGGCATCCATCAATAATTTTTTCAACGGAATAGAAACAACAAGGTTGGTTCCGGAGACGATCCAGCCTTTAATTAAATGTTCCTTACCTGATCCGGGAATGGATGCTTCAATGATCGTATTGGTCACCGCTTCTTTGGCAAAAGGATATCTGCCGGTGAGTGTGTCTTGCCACGACCAGGCTGGTTTTGGATATGCAGGCCGCGGAAATTCAGGTATTTTAATACCCTCTTTAAAGAATATTCCACCCCTGCTTCCCCAGGCTCCCAACAAACCATTCAAAATGGCTATAGCTCTTGAGCGTTGCACATCATCGCCATACCAGGTCGTGTGCCTACCAGGATGTATAATCACTGAAGGTGCAGCATTGGCCATTTCCCGCGCAGTATGACGGATTAATTCAGGTTTGATGGTCGTGATTCCATAAGCCCATTCGGGTGTATACGTTTTTACATGTTCCTTAAGTTCATTCAAGCCTTCGGCATACTTGGACACATATTCCTTGTTGTACAAATCGTCGTAAATAAGCACATGGATCCAGGCCAACAAAAGGGCTATATCTGATGATGGCTTTATCGGCAACCAGTATTTGGATTTACTTGCCGCTGTTGACAGTCGCGGATCAACCGTAATGATGACAGCGCCATGGTCTATTGCTTCAGACATTTCCTGTACCTGGCCATTGTGCATGTTCTCACCAAGATGTGAGCCAATCAAAACCAGGCATTGCGTATCACGGATATCCGTTACTTCCGGACTACTGACGGATTCGCCAAAAGTGAGTTCAAAACCTGTGTCACGCGGTCCGCGACATTGGGCAAAAGAAGGTGCTGCTACATTGTTGGAGCCAAATGCGTTAAGCAGATGGGTGAAATACTTACCTGAACTTCCATGGTTGAATAAGGCCATACTTTCAGGTCCGTGCTTGGAAGCAATTTCTTTCATTTTGAGCGCCACAAAATCCAGTGCTTCTTCCCAACCGGCTTCCCGATAGGTTTGTTCTCCATTTTTAGTAACACGAATCAATGGCTTCTTCAACCGGTCAGGATCAGAAAACATGCCAACACCACCGGTTCCACGGGGACAGAGACGACCATTGCACTGCGGATCATCAGAATTTCCAATTATTTTCTGAATTTTGCCTTCTGGTGTAACATAAGCCCATCCGGCACATTTCCAGAAACAGACTTCACAATAGGTTGGCACAATTCTCAATCCCTGGGTTTGTTTCAAATCAGTTTTTGTCGGACGACCAACCACCCAGTTGGCCACTCCCCCTGTCAAAGCTGTGGCTCCTATTCCAAGTGCACCAATTTTGATAAATTTTCTCCTCGTATGCATTCTGCTGATATTTAGAGTTTTCTGTAAAATTTCAGGATCTGATGAGTCTTAAAATGGACAATTCAATCCAAAAGTAAGTGGGATTAAGCTGATTAACAAATGGATCAAAATATTCGACTATTTGTAAAGTGCAGAAAATCAGTAATTTAATCGTTTCGCGATTAAATCAATTACAATTGAAATTTATAACATATTAATTCACAGCATTATACGATTTTTCATAAATTGATAATTAACTGGCGGTGATAATGTATACATTTGAAAATCAAATGCATACATTATTAATAAAGTTATCACTTTAAAATATGTCGTCAAGCATATAAAAACATGACGCAAAGCATTTTTTGAAATTTAGCTTCTCTCACGACAGATTTAAAATGTCGTAGCTTTGAATTTCCGAATACCCTAAAAGATGAGAAAAGCCAATTCGATATCCCGAAAATCATTCTTGCGTTTGCTGGCAGGAGTTATCACAAGTTTGTTCTTGTGGATATGGTATCGAATGGACGAATTTCAGTTCAAAAAGGAAAGTCAACCGGAATTCAGACACGCCGATGATGTTCCAATAGGTTTAAGTTACTTCGGAAAGTATTATCTTTTTCGAACTGAAAAGACGGTAACAGCCTTTTCGACCACTTGTACCCATGCAGGATGCCGGATTGGCAAAACAAATATTTCTGTACTTCAATGCAGCTGCCATGGGTCTCAATTTGAGGCGTCAACCGGCATTCCATTAAGGGGTCCGGCTTACATGCCGCTAAAAAAGCTTGACTGCAAATTTGACCCCAAATCCGGTCAGTGGATTGTAAAAATGTAATTGAGTAACTTAATAATTCCTTCTGGAAACGAAACATGGATTGGCACAAACTTCGAAAGTTGGAATTTCCGGATTCTGCCGGTTGGGTTGCAACATCTTCCTTGTTATTGTGCGCAATAAGCGGGGTTCTGCTCTCTATTCCATATGATTTTAACAGGGCTTACCAATCCGTTTTCGAACTTCTTCTTTTCGACAATGCAGGTTGGTTTGTCAGAAATTTTCATTACTGGAGCGCACAGCTTTTATTCATTTCCGTTTTGGTTCATCTATACGATCACTTAAGTAAATCAACTGAAACGAATATCAAGAGCAGGCGAACCTGGTTTATCCTGTGCCTTGCTTTGGTCGTTTTGTGCTACGAGATGCTTTCCGGTTTTATTCTAAAAGGGGATGCTGCCGGACTTCAGGCAAGAAGAATCATGTCTTCACTGTTCGAATCGATTCCTCTGATTGGTAATATGTTGAGAACTGCATTCTCAGGCACAGAAGAGCATTGGCTGGTTGTTTACGTTCAGCACATTGCTACTGGAACGATCTTTCTGTTGATTGCAGTTTATGAGCACGTAAAAAGAATCTGGCCAAAACTTAAGACCATGGTCGTGGTGTCGATGGTACTCATACTCATCAGCATTTTTTTCAGGGCTCCTCTGGGACTTGCTGATAGTTACCAGCTCAAGGGTCCCTGGTTCTTTGTTGGAATTCAGGAGATGTTGCATTGGATTAGTCATCCGCAGTACGTTGTCATCATACTGCTAAGCTCGATGGCCGTGCTGTTCTTTCTTCCTGTAATTCCTTCGGTTGGACGCAAATATGCTAAAAGAGTCATGTTCGCCGGCGGTCTGGCATATTTTATGGTTACACTTCTCGTTTTGGTTTTCAGGGGAGAAAACTGGGAATGGAAGAATGGGAAAGAAAATGTCTCCACAAGTGAGCCCATGTTGATTTTTGATCCTGTGAATTTATTGCAGGAAAAAATCAGGATTTTATTGCCTGAAAATCAAAAACCGGAAAGTTGTTTGCTGTGCCACAGCCAGATGAAGGGTCTGTCAGATTCGCACAATCCGATGATTATCGGTTGTATCGCCTGCCACGGAGGAGATCCATTCGCTTCGGAAAAATCCGGATCACATCGGAATATGATTAAAATTCCCGGTAATTTTTCCAATGTCATGCAAACCTGCGGGACTCAGAACTGCCACCGGGAAATTGCCGGAAGAATGCTTCAATCTTTGATGACGACGCAAAACGGGATTATTGCTGTCGATAAATATATATTTCAGGAGACCAAATCTTTAGACGACACTTTCCATATAAAGAATCTTGGATACACATCCGGCGATACGCATCTTCGAAACCTCTGTGCCGGCTGTCACCTGGGAAATGAGAAGATCAAAACCGGAAATGCCGACTGGCTTGAACGGGGTGGCGGATGCAATGCCTGTCATCTGCGCTACACCAAAGATGCTTCGGAAAGCATGAAACGAATGGCATCAGGATCATCAGCTGAACAGGAAGAAATTCATCCCACAATTGATATTCAGGTATCCGACGACAGATGCAAAAGCTGCCATAGCCGGTCGGGCCGGATATCGCTCAATTATGAAGGTTGGAATGAATCGACCGCCAGTGCAGCGGAAGCCTATGATTCCCTTCATTTCAAAATGTTACCCGACAAGCGACTGTTGGAATATGTACAGGAAGATATTCATCACAAGAAGGGGATGGCTTGTATCGACTGTCATAATTCATATGAAATCATGGGAGATGGGAAACACCAAATTCGCGAGGAAGATGCCGTGAAGGTGCAGTGTCTGGACTGTCATCCGAATGGAAAGCCTAATACTGTTGTTGCCGGAAAGCTCTCTGACCGCGAATCACAAATGATTACCTGGCTTAGAAAGTCTGATCCAAAGAGCAGGATCCTGGTTACGCGAAAAGGTAGTCGACCCCTATTAAATACAAGTGTCGATTCTTTAGGTCATATCACACTTATCGATAAACTCAACAAAAAAAATCATCCTTCAAAACCAATCTCTCCATCTTGCAGCAAGGGGAAAGGACATGATCGCCTAAGTTGTGAATCGTGTCACTCCGCCTGGGTTCCTCAATGCATAGGTTGCCACAATGGTTATGAAAAGGGTACCTCCGGATTTGATCTCTTAACCGGAGAGGCAACCAAAGGTGCCTGGGTGGAATATGCCGGCAAGTGCTTTGCGGAACCTCCTGTGCTGGGAATCAGTGAAAAATCTGAAAGCAAAGTGGTCACCGCGATGCCCGGAATGATCCTGACCATCGACAAGGAATCATTTGAGCCTGGTAAAGGAAAAAGCTTTCACAGGCTTTACACAGCTGCCTCAGGACACACGACCCAACGTGAAGTTCGCGGTTGTAAGTCCTGCCACAACAATCCGCTGGCAATTGGGTTTGGCAGAGGTGCACTGGAATACCGCGTTTCAGGAAAAACCGGAAGGTGGGAATTTAAGCCGCGATTTGCCCTCAACGAAAATGATCTTCTACCGGAAGATGCCTGGATCGGATTCCTGAAAGAGGGAAAGAGTCCTTATTCGGCCATGAAAGATCTGAGGCCTTTCACGGTTAAAGAGCAAAAAAGGATCCTTGAAGCGGGAAGTTGTCTGACATGCCACGATGACAAATCAGTCGTGATGGAACGCGCATTGTCCGACTTTGAACTTACAAAAAAGAAGTGCACCGCACATTGCATTTTGCCTGATTGGTAACAAATCATGTTGCAGTTGCAAGGATAAAAGCTATTTTTGACCATGAATAATGATCTCCGACGGTTTTTTTTCTGACCGTTGATATATTTTGCACCAAAATGGATCGCTTAAGTGAATCAAAAGGAATCAGCCATTGCTCCGTTTTTGAATTTGAACAGAGTTGGTATGATTTACTGACAGAAGATGAGAAACTACTAATCGAGGAACATTCGGTAAGTATCAACTTTAAAAAGGGAGAGACCGTATGCAAATTGGGCGCTTTTGCGTCGCATATCTATTTCCTGGAAGAAGGATTGGTGAAGGTTTACCTCGAGGAGAAGAAAAATATTTTGATTCTGACTTTATCGACGAAAAATAGCTTGCTTGGCTTATCCTCCGTTTTTGAAGGGAACAATAAATTCCCTTACTCAATTGCGACTTATATGGATTCTAAGGTTAGAATGATTGATATTCAGGTATTCAGACAACTTTTAAAACAGAATTCCAATTTCTCCTACCGCATCATCAACCTGTTGAATGAAAGTACAGCACAGATTTATGGTCGGTTTTTTTCCTTGACACAGAAACAACTGCATGGACGACTGGCAGATATCTTACTTTGTTTATCACACCGGATATTTAAATCCACTGCATTTGATCTGCCACTTTCGCGTGCCGATCTGGGTGATTTAACAGGCATGTCTACTGAAAGTGTTATCCGTATGATGAAAGAATTCAAAGACGACGGATTGATAGGAATGAATTGCAAAAAAATCGAGCTACTGGATATCAATCGATTGGAGCGAATAAGCAATTTCGGTTAAATCCATGCCCATTTTTATCATGAAGCCGGTTCATGTGCAATGGAAGCCGGGAATCCCTGTCATCAACTAATCGTTAAATGATTGCATCTCTTCAGGTGTGTTGAAATTCGAGAACAAATTCGGATACTTTTCCAGCAGCCGACTTGTTTCGAAATAATGCACCCTGCAATTGGATAGGATCTTGTGCATTGCGAAATTTTCGCATGATATCGCCTCTTCAAAGATCGTCACCAGTTCGCGGCGATAGAGACCGGCCAAAGGTTCCATAACTCCCTTGTGAACAGGAATGACGGCTTGATTGCCATTCGTTTTTTCCAGCATTTGATCAATTAGCTCAGCTTCAAGGAATGGAAGATCACATGCAATCACGATATTCCAGGTTGTTTCTGAACAAGATAGGGTGGCGGCTAAACCTGCTGCCGGTCCAAGTCCGGAGCAAACATCAGGCACCATTTCATATCCGAAATGTCGGTAGTCAGAGTTATTGGAACTGATCAATATCCTATCCGTAAATTTGGCTAGCAACTCAATTCCATTTTGTATTAAAGGCTTACCGCGGAAATTGATAAGACCTTTTTCCTGCCCCATGCGGCTGCTTTTACCTCCTGCCAAAATAATTCCAGTCAGCAACATTGACAAAATGATTTTTAAATTTGCCGGTAATGTTAACAAAATTTGCTTTAGCGGAATTCAGAATAAAGCTTATTCTTTTGGATTCCTTATAACCTCAGGTAAGTTTAGTTTCCCTTAATTTTTAGGTTGACTTAAACCAATATTGATTAGACATGTCAAATACGTCGTCAAGAAGCTTTTAGCGAGGAACGGATTTACCGAAATCTTATATATCGTGCCCGTTGCCCCGATCTACTTTTATTAACATTTTAATAATCAAACTCATGAACAAGTTAATTGCATTGATTGGCTGCACCGTACTGCTTTGTAATTGCCTAATGCTTAGTGCTCAATCAAATTACAAAATTAGCAATCAGATTCAGCTCGAAGGTGATGGTGGATGGGATTACCTTACTGTCGATGAATCTGCAGGCAAGTTGTATGTTTCGCATGGAACAATGGCCCTCGTCGTTGATTTGAAAACCGGCAAGCAGGTTGGGAAAATTCCGGACACGAATGGGATCCATGGCATCGCCTTTGTTTCTTCTCTTAACAAGGGATTTACCAGCAATGGACGTGACAGTTCGGTGACCGTTTTCAATTTAACCACACTCGAGGTAAGCGGCAAAATAATTGGAACCGGCAAAAACCCTGATGCCATATTGTACGATCCATTCTCTAAAAAACTTTTCACCTTCAACGGAGGAAGCTCCAGCGCTACGGTAATAGATCCAAAAGAAAATAAAATTATTGCGACCATTCCGCTCAGCGGGAAACCTGAGTTTCCGGCAAGTGATGGAAATGGAAAAATATTTGTCAATATAGAAGACAAAAGTGAGATCAGCGAGATCAATACCACCACTTTAAAAGTGGCCAGAAGTTGGTCTATCTCGCCGGGGGAAGAACCCAGCGGACTTGCCCTCGACAATGAAACGCACCGGCTTTTCAGCGTTTGCAGCAACAAATTGATGGTCGTTTCTGATGCCGTTGCAGGGAAAGTGGTCACGACACTTCCAATCGGTGACAGATGTGATGGCGTAGCTTATGATCCGGGATTGAAGCGGGCATATAGCTCGAACGGTGAAGGGACCATTACTGTTGTGCAGCAAATTGACAAGGACAATTATAAAGTATTGGAAACCCTCATTTCTCTGAAAGGAGCCAGAACCATTGCTATTGATAAACGAACACATCGTCTGTACCTTCCTACTGCTGATTTCGGACCTCAGCAGGAGGGCAACCGCCGACCGGCAATCCTACCGGGAACATTCAAGGTAGTTGAAGTCGCTCCGGTTAAATAAAGAATCAACCTCAAATTTTATTTGAATTAAAGTACGAAGACACTGCTACGGCAGAATGTCTTCGTACTTTTTTTTGCAGTCATTCTATTTTTGCTGCAATTTTGTTTTTATATATCTGTCTAGTAAAACATTAAAAATTTTATGTTTATGTGGTCTAAATAAGAATTATTTTCAAAAATTGCAAACCTATAGAAAAAAGTTTCGTATTAAGAGTTGATAAGAATTAAAAAAACCAATTAATTATTTAATATGATGAAAACAAAATATTCTATTGCAATTCTTGCTTTAGTGATCTCTTCAGGATTGATGCTAACCAATTGTAAGAAATCTGATACCATGGATCCTTTTGACATAAAACTTGCTAATTCTTCTGCATTAGGAAGTTACCTGACAGATAAAGCTGGAAATGCTTTATATTTCTTTGCGCAGGATGCCAATGGCCTTGACAATTGTACTGGTGGATGCACCACCGCATGGCCGATTTTTACCGTAACTGCGCTGACGATGGACAAACTGGCTCCGGGATTAGCCTTTGCTGATTTTGGCACCATCAATGTTGGAACAGGAAATCAGGTAACATACAAAGGTTGGCCACTTTATTATTATGCTCCTGGTGGTGTGCGCGAAAATCCAAACATAACTTCAGGTGAAGGGGTAAACAAATTATGGTTCGTTGCAAAACCTGACTACAGCGTTATGTTGGCCAATACCCAATTGGTAGGATTAGATGGTAAGAATTATGTTGAATCAGCTCCTAATACCTTTATAGAGGGAGTTGGGAAAACTACTTATTTTACTGATTTGACTGGTCGCACGCTTTATGCTTTCGCGAGGGACAGTGCCAACCTAAACAAGTACACAAAAGCAGATCTTTCCAACAATGGTACCTGGCCAATCTACGAAACGGACAAAGTCGTTGTTCCGTCGATTCTTGATAAAGCACTGTTTAGCAGCATCACAGTTTTTGGTATGAAACAGTTAACCTACAAAGGATGGCCAATGTATTATTATGGCCCGGATGCAGATGTGTCAGGCGCATTCCGGGGAAACAACAAAGGTGTAAGCGTTCCAAAACCAAACGTATGGCCTGTCTTGTTGTTGGATACTCCTTCAGCGCCAAAAAAATAATTTAATCCAT
>JANYJT010000020.1 GCA_025358395.1 Bacteroidia bacterium | reverse complement strand
TGTACGAATGATTGCCAATGGGCTTACTACCAAAGAGATTGCTGCCAAAAGAATCATCAGCAATCATACGGTTAGTACACACAGAAAAAATATTTTCAAAAAGATTGGTGTTTCCAATGCCTCCGAATTGATTATTCATGCCATAAAAGCCGGTTGGATTGACAACATCGAATATTACATCTAAGAATCTGAGTGAGTTCGCTTTTGGCTTTGAGCAATCAGAGATCCCGGATCATATGAAGATCACAACCAAAATGGCCGGTGTTACCCAATGGTGCACACAAATAGGTAAAGCCTAGCTTTTCGTAGGTTCTCAATGCCAGTTTTAACTCCGGCATTGATTCAAGATACATTCTTCTGAAACCTTCTTCCCGTGCAGTATCCATGCATTTCTCTACCATACTTCTGCCAAGTCCTATCCCTCTTGCTTCGGGGATCAAATACATCTTTACGAGTTCGCAAGTATCCACCGGTAACCCGGGAGTAGGAAAAATTCCTCCTCCACCAACAATCCGGCCATTTATCTCTGCTACAAAATAGTAGGATCCCACGGTACCAAAAAGCTCAAATAAGTGGTCGGTCGTTGGATCAAAATAGACCGTTCCCGGATGATTCGCACCAAACTCTTCCAAAGTAGACCGAATGATTTTGGCAAGAATTTCGTTATCGGATGGTTGAATTGGCCGGATGACTATCATCAAAAAATGAATTTGTAAATCGCTTACAATTTTAACTGTTTGAAGCCTTAAAAAAAACTACGCTTCGTTGTAAATATGCTGAATAACGAGTCCGGCCAGTGTGAATCCATAAATAGCAGTGATGTGCGCGATGGTTCCGTTGATAACCGCTTTCTGACTGCACCACTCATGATCGGCTAACTCCGGATCGCCCTGGCTGATGGCATTTTTCGGACACAGGCATCTTTCCGTGCCACAAGACGATCCTGTCCCGAGGTTTTCAAGAAGTTCTTCACTATAGACACACATGAACTTCTTTGCAGGTAACTCACCTTTGCGAACCATTTTCCTGATTTTTGCTGCCAGTGGACATCTGATTACCTGCCAAAACTCTGTAACGCGAATCTTTGTTGGATCCATTTTTAGTGAAGCCCCCATCGAAGAGAAGAAAACCGCATTGGTCTTGGTAGCCTGTCTTATGAGATGGGTCTTGCTTCCCAGACTGTCAATCGCATCGATGATGAAGTCATATTGCTCAAGTTCAAAAAAATCGTGATTCGCCTGGTTGTAAATTTTTTGGATTGCCAGAATTTTGGCAGTTGGATTGATCTCCAGCAAACGGCTTTTTAAGGCATCTGTTTTCACTGCACCGACTGTCAGCGTAGTGGCTTGTAATTGTCGATTGATGTTGGTAATACAGATCCGGTCTGAATCGACAATGGTGAGTCTTTGTATGCCGCTTCGCACAAGGCTCTCGGCGCACCAGCTGCCAACACCTCCAATACCGAAAATGATGACATTTTTGGACATGACTCTTTCCAACCTTTCTTTTCCAAGTAGTAACTCGGTACGCTGAAATATCCCCTTACTATAATCCATTCAGATTTAAATGATTTGGTATCCGGATGACTGAAAAATAAATAATCAATTTCGAGGCCGAAAATAAGAAAAACTATGATAAAGTCTGTTGTTACAATCCGGTTTGACAATCTAAACCCGCTGGCTGACGAATCATTCAATTGAACAATATTAAACAAAAAAAACCGCCGGAAAATTCCAACGGTTTCTTTTGATCCCCACGAAAAACTTATTTTTTCTTGACCGGAGCTGCCGCAGGTTTTACCTCTTTCTTAACCTCTTTCTTAACCTCTTTCTTTGGAGCTTCAGCTTTGGCAGCTGGCTTAACTTCTTTCTTTGGAGCCGCTACTTCAGTTTTAGGAGCAACTTTTTTCTTGCCTTCCTTTTTTACAGGAGTAGTTTGTGCACTGGCACTGATAACACCTAAGAGTAAAGCAAAACTCAATAACATAACTAACTTTTTCATATCAAATATTTTTTAAATGTTTACAGGTCAAAACTACGTTCACCATTATGAAGGAATCATGAAGAAATGAAACGGAATTAAAGATTAACATTTTTTAACATAAAACATATTTTAAACTGAGATCCTTCTCCAATTTTTGATTTTACCAAAATTTTCACATCATGGAATAAGGCAATACTGTTCACAATGGATAGTCCCAACCCCTGACCCTCCTCCTTGCTTACATCCATCCGTTTGAAACGATTAAAAATGATCCCAAGATTTTCGGCCTCAATCCCGATTCCGTTGTCTTCGACCACCACCTGAAATCCACATTCATCTGCTTCGTGGTAAATCGCAACAAAACCTTTGGATTTATTGTACTTAATTGCATTGCTTACCAGATTAAACAACAAGATATATATCAGATACTTGTTCACATTAGCCAGGCTAATATCTGTAGGTATCCTGTTTTCTATGGTTATATCGTAGATTTGGGCACGCTCTTCAATATTCAAACGAATCTCTTCGACCAACTCATGTAGATTAACTGTGTCATTCTTTGCATATTGGTCATTTTCAATTCTGGAAATAAGCAACAAAGCCTTGATAATGTGCTGAAGCCTGACTAGCTGTTTCTGCTGGTCAAGGATCAAATTTACAGTCTTGGCAGGCAGCTTCCCTGAAATCAACAAATTATCCAATTTTGATTGCATGACAGAGATGGGTGTAAAAAGCTCATGAGAAACATCTCCAATAAACTTACGCTGATTCTTTAAAATATCATTTACCCTATGCATCAGCTCATTAATCGTCGTATTCAAATAGACAAAATCAGATGTAGACGAGTCTATATCAGTATATTCAAAAGTTTCCGGATTATCAACAGTTTTCAATTTAGGAATGATCCTTTGATTGAGTGGATGAAGCAGGTACTTGTATATACCCAGGTCAAAAAGGATGGTAATAACCAAAACAATTAAAATGATGGTCAGCGAAATGGATTTAAGGGTTTTGTCGAGATTGTATATCAACTGAATATTTTTGCCAATCTCAAGCGCATAACGCTGATTATCAATTTCAAAATTGTATATCAGTATCCTATAATCAAACTCTTCCTCCTCTATGATCCGGGCCTCCTCGGTAAATGTTTGTTGTTCCGGTTTCCCTGTCGGATCAAGGACTATGGAGATAAACTCGTCTTTTAAGATGTTATAACTGGCAAAAGCGCTGTCCTGCTCAGCATCCAGGTAGCTTTTGATTCCAATTTTCTTGACTATAGAGATGGTTTTATCCTTCATCTTAACCAAATCCTTGTCTGTATGCCGAAGCACCAGGGAATCGATCATCTGTTGTACCATGGTAAAAAGTATCAAAAAGATGACAATCTTTGATATAGCCCCAATCAAGGCAAGCTTCAACTCCAGTCTCATAATGCGCTTGAAATCAAATAGTAAAAAATTTCTTCCTGACAAAATATTTCCTTGTTCCCCGATTCATTCAAATAGATTCAAATCTTACTTTTATATTGAACAAGATATTGATAATTTCGGTTCGATTATGCAAAGAAAATAAAATCACTCCTCATGAACCTGTTAATAGTTGAAGATGAACGCGCGCTCTCAAGTGAAATTCGTCGGTTCCTGGAGAAAGAGGGTTTTGTCTGTGACGAAGCCCATACCGGTCGGATCGCATCAGACAAAATATTCTCAAATGAGTATGATATGATCCTTCTGGACCTGGGGCTTCCCGATTATGAAGGGTTGGATCTCCTCAAAGAGTCTATTAAAAATAAGAGTTCAGCTTCTGTCATCATTCTTTCCGCACGAACGGCCATCGATGACAAGATCAAAGGATTGGACCTTGGTGCCGACGACTACCTCTCCAAACCCTTTTCAATGATCGAACTAAAATCCAGAATTTTAGCTGTCACCCGAAGAAAACACGGTTTGAAAGAGAATATTGTCCGCATTCGCGGATTGTTGATAGATCTTGACAAACGCAAAGCCTATTACGGGCAGAACGAAATCCTGCTGACAAAAAAAGAGTACGACATATTTAGTTTCCTTATTCTGAACAAGAACAAAGTCACCACACGACTTCAAATATCGGAACACATATGGGGAGATATTTTCGAAGAGAACTACAATTCCAATTACATCGATGTTCACATAAAAAACATTCGCAAAAAGCTCTCAGAATTCCTTGATTATGAGTTTTTGGAGACGGTGCGGGGGATTGGGTTTAGGTTCAATGAGTAAGAAGTACTTAGAATACTTAGAGTACTTAGAGTACTTAGAGTGACAGGGGAAGCTTGGTTGGTTCAGCATAATCATTTTTAATAAAAAATTCAAAAACTATATGCATAATACGAGTCCCATCAAATACAAAAAACTTTAAGTACTCTAAGTATTCTAAGTACTTTAGGCACTATCTAATCTGGTAATGTCATGTGGCTGATTTTATAATTTGTTTTAAGTCAATTTATTGTATCTAGTAATTAAACTATTTTAATAACTTTTTAAATAAATTAGGAGACACAAGGTTGCGTTAATGATTAATTTCTATTTTTGTCGCTGATTATTGAAGTTCCTTATACACTGTTATTTAGAACAATTCTTATTAACACCTAAAACATTTTTATATGGAAAGTAGTGCCTTGATACTTTTCTTTATTACGGCCATTTCCCTGGTAGGTTTGGCGCTGGTTTTCTCCAGTTATGTACCTCCGACTTCTTTTACTACGGCAAAATTTGAGCCTTACGAATGTGGGATGGAAACCATCGGAGAAACCTGGAACCAGTACACTGTCGGGTATTATCTTTTTGCCATTCTCTTCCTCATTTTCGACGTTGAAACAGTTTTTGTTTTTCCTTGGGCTACTGTTATGAGGGAGGTTGGAATGACCGGTTTTGTTGAAATTCTGATCTTCTTTGCCATATTGGGTTTGGGATTGTTTTACGGATGGAAAAAACATGCATTGAAATGGGAGTAAAAAGTAAAAAAGAGTTCGAGGCGAACGATTTTCCGATCTTAGCCGAATATGAAGGAGGAAGTATAATCCTTGCCAAACTTGACGATTTGCTTAACTGGTCACGATCCAATTCACTCTGGCCATTAACTTTTGGAACGCGTTGCTGCGCCATAGAATTTATGGCAGTTGGAGCCTCCAGGCACGACATGGCAAGGTTCGGTATGGAGGTTGCACGTGCAACACCCCGTCAGGCTGACATGATCATTATCTCAGGTTCGATCAACTACAAAATGGCGCCTGTTCTGAAAAGATTGTACGACCAGATCGCTGATCCAAAATATGTCATCGCCATGGGTTCCTGCGCTATTTCGGGTGGACCGTTTTTCTACAACTCATATGCCATCGTTAAAGGTGCAGACCATGTTATTCCGGTAGATGTTTACGTACCCGGATGTCCGCCCAGACCGGAAGCCCTGCTGTTTGGCATGATGCAACTTCAGAAAAAAATCAGAAGAGAACGCTATTTCTCCAGAAAACAGAAAAAAAATGCCCCACAACCTTGAAGCTAACCGGGAAGATGGGAAAAGCAATCATTCATACACTCAATCACTTCACCAATTGAATTTTAAGTGAGATGACAAACGAAGAACTTCAAGCTTGCCTGACTGGTGAGTTTTCAAATGCCGAGGTCAAGCCTGGCAAACAATATGTTGAGATAATTGTCCGGGCAGCCGATCTGCATGAAACTTCAGTACGGCTCAAAAATGTACCCGCGCTGTCATTCGATTATCTGTTTTGCCTCACCGGGGTAGATTATCCGGAAACGATGCAGATAGTTTACCACCTCGAATCGACCCTTCACAGGCATGTGGTTGTCATGAAAGTCAATACCGCAGACCGTCTCGATCCTAAGTTAGATACTGTTAGCGATATTTGGCAAACAGCCAAGTACCATGAAAGGGAAGCATACGATCTATTGGGGATTAAATTCAACAACCACACCGATTTGCGCAGGCTTTTCCTCGACGACACCTGGGGATTCCCTCTGAGAAAGGATTACAAAGACGAAGTAAGAATAGTAGAACGATAACCTTATGTCTGAAACAAAAGAGATTATCATTAGCACAGACAAGATCCATACCGATCAGTATCTGGTTAACATGGGGCCTCAGCACCCTTCCACGCACGGGGTACTTAGGTTGCTTGTCCGTTTGGAGGGTGAAATGGTTCACCATATTCAGCCTCATGTTGGATATATCCACAGTGGAATCGAAAAAATGTGCGAGGCACTATCCTACCCCCAGGTCATACACCTGACCGACCGGATGGATTACCTTTCAGCCCATATGAACAACGAAGCAGTCTGTCTCTGCGTTGAGAACGCCCTTCAGGTGGAGGTTCCGGAGCGCGTAAAATATATACGCACCATCATGGACGAGCTTAGCCGTCTGGCATCCCATCAACTTTGGTGGTGTGTCATGGGTATGGACATGGGCGCATTGACAACCTTCTTTTATGGCCTTCGCGACCGCGAGCACATTCTCGATATTTTCGAGGAGACATGCGGCGCACGGATGACCCTTAACTACAGTATTCCGGGAGGAGTGATGTTCGACATCCATCCTAATTTCCAAAAAAGAGTCAAAGATTTCATCAAAGAATTCAGAAAAAAACTGCCTGAATACGACAAATTGCTTACCGGCAATGTAATTTTCCAGGAGCGTACAAACGATATCGGCTACCTTTCTCTGGAAGATGCTATTGCCTGGGGTGTTACGGGTCCTTCAGGCCGTGCATCCGGATTCTCCTGCGATGTCAGAAAGCATCAACCTTACAGCGCTTATCCACTCGTAGATTTCCAGGAAAAATTAGATACCAAAGGAGATTCTTTCACACGGTACCGTTTGAGAATGGAGGAGATGCACGAATCTCTCTGCATCATTGAACAACTGATAGACAACATCCCGGAAGGAGATTATGCAGTCAAGATGAAAGGTGTTGTTAAACTACCGGAAGGTGAATTTTACCAAAGGGTCGAAAGCGCCAGGGGTGAGTTCGGGGTTTATATTGTCAGTGATGGCAAGAAAAATCCCTACCGTGTGAAGTTTCGTTCGCCGGGATTCTCCAACCTTTTCGCACTTAACAAGATGGCTGCGGGTCACAAAATCGCTGACCTTGTCGCGATCATGTCTACCCTCGACCTTGTTATCCCGGACATTGACAGGTAATTAGTACTAACACGATTGAACTATATCGAAAATCATCAAATCTAATGGGATTCAATATTTACGACTTTTCAGGAATGACCCACAACATGCATCTGTGGTTTTTGGAGCGGATGTCTCCAACGGCCACAACCATTGTTGAATGGACCATCATCGGGGTCAGTTACATGCTTTTTGTGGCACTATTCGGTTTGTTTCTGGTATATGCCGAAAGAAAGGTGTGCGCAGCCTTCCAGCAACGTTTGGGGCCTATGCGTGTAGGTTTTTGGGGATTGCTCCAAACCATCGCCGACTTTATTAAGTTGCTGATGAAAGAGCTGATCATGCCCAAAAGCGCTGATAAATTTCTTTACAACCTTGCCCCTTTTATCGTTATGATTGCCACATTCCTGGCTATGGCGGTACTGCCTTTTGCCAAAGGATTGCAAACGCTCGATTTTGACATTGGGATCTTTTATGTTACTGCTGTCTCTTCAGTCGGCGTCATTGGTATCCTGCTTGCCGGCTGGTCCAGCAACAACAAATATTCGCTGATCGGCGCCATGCGAAGCGGCGCACAAATACTCAGCTATGAGTTATCAGTCTCTTTATCATTGGTAACGATAATTATCCTTGCAGGTTCGATGCAACTTTCAGTGATTGTAGAAAGTCAGCGTGACAGCTGGTTTTTGTTCAAGGGGCATATCCCATCCCTGATTGCTTTCGTCATCTTCCTGGTAGCCGGAACCGCCGAAACCAACCGTGGTCCTTTCGATCTTGCGGAAGCGGAATCAGAGCTGACAGCCGGTTTCCATACTGAATATTCTGGTATCAAATTCGCTTTCTTCTTTTTGGCAGAATACATTAACATGTTCATCGTTGCGGCCATGGCCACAACTGTTTTCCTCGGGGGCTGGATGCCTTTGCATTTTGGTTCATTCGAATCATTTAATGTGGTCATGGATTTCATTCCGCCACTGGTTTGGTTCTTCATGAAAGTATGCGGCGTTATATTCCTGATCATGTGGTTTAAATGGACTTTCCCCCGTTTGAGGGTCGACCAGATCCTGACACTCGAGTGGAAATACCTGTTACCAATCAATCTGGTGAACATCCTGCTGATGTGCCTGGTCGTTTTAACCAAATTCCATCTGTAAAATTATAGCTATATGAATGCGCTATTTGAATATATCAGCACAGTTTTCAAAGGAGTAGGAACACTTCTTACTGGTATGAAAATTACCGGAAAGTATGTTTTTACCCCCTGGAATAATGTGACTCAGCAATATCCCGAAAACCGTGACACACTCAAAATGTTCGATCGTTTTCGAGGTGAGGTAATCATGCCACACAGCGAAAGCAACGAGCACCTTTGCACAGGTTGCGGCATTTGCGAGCTCAATTGTCCCAATGGGTCCATCGAAATCATCAGCAAAATGGAGCTGACCGAAGAAGGCAAGAAAAAAAGAGCCATCGACCAGCACATCTACCATTTGGGCATGTGTACCTTCTGCAACCTTTGTATCAAGGCTTGTCCGACAGGCGCCATCGTGATGGGACAAAATTTTGAGCATGCCGTTTGGGACCGTTCAAAACTGACCAAAGTACTTAACCAGCCTGGTTCGAAGATTGCCCAGGGAGTGAAAGAATAACAAACAGCAACAAAAAATATTCGCTATGAGTCTCAATGACATTATGTTCTACCTGTTTGCCGGTTCAATTCTGACCTTCTCACTTTTAACCGTCACCAGCCGCAGAATCCTCAGATCAGCAGTCTATTTGCTTTTCGTGCTGGTTTCAACAGCAGGAATCTATTTCATGCTGAACTACAACTTTCTTGCTGCGGTTCAGTTAACCGTCTACGCCGGAGGCATCATCGTATTGATCATTTTCTCCATCCTTTTGACGAGTCATGTCAGTGAAAAGGCCGTAGTTGCTCCGGTAAAGCAGCAGATATTTTCGGCGCTGGCAGTAGCTGCCGGAGCTGTTCTGACAATTATGACCATTTTCAAATTTGCCTTTGTACCCTCTGCCTCTCCGGCTATCGAAGCCAATGTTCAAAATGTTGGCAGGGCATTGGTTTCTTATAACAGAGATGGGTTTGCCTTGCCTTTCGAGGTGATCTCAATCCTTCTGCTTGCAGCCATGGTTGGAGCAATCGTTTTGGCTAAAAAAGAGAAAAATCTGGAGTCCGCCGGAAGTCAAACAACAAATAATCCTGATAAATAATCAAAATCATGATAGACAATATCCCTCTTAATGCATTTCTTGTTATCAGTACCCTGATGTTCTTTATCGGCATCTACGGGTTTCTGACGAGAAGAAATTTGATTACCATGCTGATGTCCATCGAGTTAATTCTCAATTCAGTGAACATAAACTTCGTGGTTTTCAACAAGTTTCTGTATCCCAATCTGCTCCACGGACATTTCTTCAGTCTGATTGTGATCGCGGTTGCGGCTTCGGAAGCAGCAGTAGCTATTGCCATTATCATCAACATTTACCGGAATTTCAAATCCATTGATGTAGATAACCTTGACCAAATGAAACTTTGATCCACTAACTGTTTAGAAACAATTAACCATGAATAGTTACGCATACACCATATTGATTCCGCTGATCCCTTTCTTCGTATTCCTCTTTGTCGGGATGGCAGAAGATAAGCTGAAAGGCAAATTGGGCGGTCTGATCGGAACGGCAGGATTGGGAATAGCAACTTTCCTTTCCTACATGACTGCCTTCAAATATTTCATCACAGACCATGTGGCAGGGACCGGGTACACCTCGTTTAAGGCATTTGAAATTACCTGGCTTCACCTGACTGACAAGCTGACCATCAACCTGGGCGTACTGATCGACCCGATTTCTGTCATGATGCTGGTCGTCATTACAACGGTGTCATTCATGGTGCATATCTACAGCCTTGGATACATGGAAGGTGAAAGAGGATTTGCCCGTTTTTACGCCTTTTTATCCTTGTTTAGCTTTTCTATGCTTGGATTGGTTTTGGCAACCAACCTGTTTCAAATGTATATTTTCTGGGAACTTGTGGGAGTCTCCTCATTTTTGTTGATCGGATATTATTACGAAAAACCAAGTGCTTTCTCGGCAGCTAAAAAAGCTTTTATCGTTACCCGTTTTGCAGACCTCGGTTTCCTGATCGGTATCCTTATCCTTTCATTCAATACCGGAACTTTTGATTTCCAAACGCTCACTGATCCAAAAGGACTTGCTATCGCTTCAACAGGCGGAGCCGTCTTCATGGGATTATCAGTGATCACCTGGGCATTGATCTTCATATTCATCGGTGGTGCAGGTAAATCAGCCATGTTCCCGCTGCACATCTGGTTGCCGGATGCCATGGAAGGCCCAACGCCGGTTTCTGCTTTGATTCATGCGGCAACAATGGTTGTTGCCGGAGTCTATCTGGTTGCACGTCTCTTCCCTGTGTATGCTCAGGGTGGCCCTGTCGCGCTTGAAGTGGTCGCCTGGGTAGGTGCCTTTACCTCACTTTTTGCGGCGGTGATTGCCACCACTCAAACAGATATTAAAAGGGTATTGGCATTCTCAACCATGTCACAAATCGGATACATGATGCTCTCTTTGGGTGTATCCGGTTACGGAGGCGAAGAGGGATTGGGCTTTATGGCTTCCAATTTCCACCTTTTCACCCATGCCATGTTCAAGGCTTTGTTGTTCCTCGGTGCAGGTGCAGTAATCCATGCCGTTCACAGCAATGACATGACCGAAATGGGTGGTTTAAGAAAGTACCTCCCAATAACGCACATCACTTTTTTGATTGCCTGCATTACCATTGCCGGAATACCCCCTTTCTCAGGTTTCTGGAGCAAGGATGAAATCCTGGTGGCTGCGTTCCATTCGAACAAGATTCTCTTCGGAATTGAATATTTTGTAGCAGGTTTAACCGCCTTCTATATGTTCCGTCTTTATTACAATATTTTTTGGGGCCACGACCGTCACTATCATCACACACCGCACGAAGCACCCCTGGTGATGACTGTTCCTTTGATGATTCTCGCTTTTGGTTCCATCTTCGCCGGATTTCTTCCTTTTCACAACCTCGTCACTTCGGACGGGTTGGGCTTTGAAACCCACACAGACTACTGGATTGCCATCCCATCCGTATTGATTGGCGTACTTGGCATCGTCATAGCGACGGTCATGTATAAAACTGAAAATGCGCTCCCTGCCAGGGTTGCCGGGACTTTCAGCTTCTTTTACCGGTGGGCTTTCCGGAAATTTTACATCGACGAAGTCTATCTTTTCGTTACCAAGAAAATCATTTTCAATTACATATCCAGACCCGTTGCCTGGTTCGATCGTCACATTGTTGATGGCACCATGAATGGGATAGCGAATTTTGTCGTCTTCCTTTCCTTCAATATCAAGGGACTTCAATCCGGCAGAGTACAGCAATATGGATTTGTATTTGTCACCGGCGTCATCGCGCTTGTGTTGATTTTCGTTTACGTACTTTAAGAAACTGAAATAAAATGAATATTCTAACCCTTTTTGTAGTGATCCCGGTTCTTACCGTAGCCGGAATCCTCTTCACAAAAGATCTGAAGCAGTCGAGGATGGTGAGTGCCATCGGGATGACTCTTCAACTTATCCTTTCTGCCGTCCTGGTCTATCTGTATGTTACCGAACGTCAGGCAGGAAACATGGCACCCATGTTGTTTACCTTCGATGCACTCTGGTTTCCGGCACTAAATATTCACTACGCCGTTGGAGTTGATGGTATCTCAGTGGCCATGATTGCCCTCACGGGCGTGGTCGTTTTCGCCGGAATATTTGCATCCTGGAGAATGGAGTTTCTCTCACGCGAATTCTTTATCTCACTGATATTACTGGCCACCGGAGTCTTCGGGTTTTTCATCTCGCTCGACCTCTTCACCATGTTCCTCTTTTACGAGATTGCCGTAATTCCAATGTACCTGTTGATTGGTATCTGGGGATCCGGTCCAAAAGAATATTCAGCGATGAAGCTGACCTTGATGCTGATGGGAGGCTCAGCCTTGTTGATGGTGGGAATTCTTGGAATCTATTTCTTCTCTGCCCCGGCTGGAGGACATTTGACATTTAACGTACTGGAAATCGCGAAACATCAGATTCCAATCGAGATGCAACGTTTTCTTTTCCCATTCACCTTTGTAGGATTTGGCATCCTTGGGGCATTGTTCCCCTTCCATACCTGGTCGCCCGATGGTCATGCCTCGGCACCAACCGCCGTCTCCATGCTTCATGCCGGTGTGTTGATGAAATTGGGAGGCTACGGAGCTTTCCGTGTCGCTATTTATTTAATGCCGGAAGCCGCCCACGAACAAGCGTGGATTTTCATTATCCTTACCACCATCAGTGTTGTTTATGGTGCTTTTGGCGCCATCTTCCAGAAAGATCTTAAATACATTAACGCATATTCCTCAGTAAGTCATTGCGGATTGGTACTCTTTGCCGTTTTGATGATGAACCAGACCGCTTTTACCGGAGCAGTGATCCAGATGATCTCCCACGGTCTGATGACAGCCCTCTTCTTCGCCCTGATCGGGATGATTTATGGCCGCACACATACCCGTATGATCGATGAGATGGGTGGTTTGATGAAAGTAATACCTTTCCTTGGAGTTGTATATGTTATTGCAGGTCTGGCATCATTGGGATTACCCGGATTCAGCGGATTCGTTGCCGAAATGACCATCTTCTTCGGAGCTTATCAGCACCTGGACCTGTTCCATCGGGTGGCTACCATTGTGGCGGTATCATCTATCGTAATAACGGCAGTTTATATACTTAGGGTCGTTGGCGTTTTGCTGATGGGCCCCATCAAAGACAAACATTTTCTTCACTTAGAGGATGCCAACTGGTATGAGAGACTTTCGACCATCACATTGGTAGTCGGGATAACTTTTATTGGGATGGCGCCACTATGGCTGTCAGATATGATCAATTTTAGTTTGGCTCCATTGATAGCCAAGCTGGCAACGATCCAGATTCCAGGCATGTAAAAACGATAATTCAGTAAAATAAAAACTTTAGATATGAGTTTAAGCGATATTCTGACAATGAGAAATGAGCTTCTCCTGACCTTTCTGGCCATGGTATTGCTCACCATCGATTTGAATTTGAACCACGCGCAGAAAAGTCGGATGATCCCCATTTCGATTGGTCTCTTTTTGGTCGTTACGCTGATAGGATTTATCCCTCAACCAGACCAGACCCTGTTTGGCGGCATGTACCATACAAACGGACTGGTCCAGCTGATGAAGAATATCCTGAATATCGGAGTTCTGATCATCCTCTTCCAATCTGTAGGCTGGTTAAGGAATCCGGCGAATAATTCAAAGATCAGTGAATACTTTTTCTTACTGGTTACCACCCTCATCGGGATGAACTTCATGATCTCCTCAGGCGATTTTCTGATGCTGTATCTGGGTCTTGAACTTGCTACCATTCCTGTTGCCGCTTTGGCTGCCTTTACGCATTTTAACACCAAATCATCCGAAGCGGGTATCAAATTACTACTTTCATCTGCACTCTCTTCAGGAATACTGTTGTATGGAATATCTATGATTTATGGATCTACCGGTTCAATATATTTCGACGCAATCGGTGCAACCTATGCCAATGTGCCTTTGCAAGTGCTGGCTTTCATCTTTTTCTTTACGGGAATGGCCTTCAAAATTTCACTGGTACCATTCCATCTCTGGACAGCCGACGTTTACGAAGGGGCTCCAATCAATGTTACCTCTTATCTTTCAGTTATTTCCAAAGGAGCTGCCGCTTTCATCCTGATCATCGTGATGTTTACCGTATTCAAGACCCTTGCACCTGCCTATAAAAACATGATCTATCTCGTTGCCGTTCTTACGATGACCATCGGTAACCTTTTTGCCATGAGACAGAAGAACATGAAAAGGTTCCTGGCATTTTCTTCCATCGCACAGGCGGGATTTATCCTCCTGGGTATCCTTGGAACCAATAAAATGGGGATGACTTCCGTCGTCTATTTTGTATTGGTTTACATCTTCTCTAATTTAGGAGCCTTTGGAGTTGTAGCGGCTATTTCGGCCAAAACCGGCAAAGAATACATGGACGATTATGATGGTCTTTACCTGACCAATCCAAAATTGAGTCTGCTGATGATGCTTTCCATGTTTTCACTGGCCGGAATTCCTCCTGTAGCCGGTTTCTTCGGAAAGATGTTCCTGTTTATGTCTGCAGCATCCAACGGCTATTACTGGCTGGTTTTCATCGCTGTATTGAATGCAACCATCTCATTGTATTACTATCTGCTGGTTATCAAAGCCATGTTCATCAATAAAAATGAACAGCCTATCGCCACTTTCCAAAGCGATGGTTATACCAAAATCGGATTGATGCTTTGCGCATTGGGTATCTTTATTCTTGGCTTCGCAAGCCAGGTGTATGAATTCATCAACGGACTGACTTTCGGAATCTGATTTTTAAACAACCTGCATTAAAAACGAACTGATTTAAGACAAGACTATGGTACTCAAAGCAAAACATATCGTCGAAGAGATCAACGGCCAGCGCTGTACGGTTGTTGAGAAAGGAATTGAGAAAAAGAGAGTAACCTTTCTGAAAGATCTGCTTCAGAACAATCAGTTCAAAGTGGTCGTCGAAGAATTAGCCAAGGCCGAAGATTCTACCGTGCAACTTTATAGCATTGGCGTTACAGATCTTGTGTTTAACCCTGTTATCGCGGTCTATGAGATGACTTTAAAAACTCCTGCAGGCGAACCGGTAACAGCGGCATTCTGGAGTCAGGAATCCGCTGAAAGCATAAAGGAATACTGGTTGATGGCAAAATAATCAGATGGTTGATATTTGATCGTTTTATTTGTTTTCATTCCCTATTCGTTGGTTAATCCAGTCAGAACCTATGACCCGATTCATTTATTTTGTAATTCTGTTGGTCATTTTGGTTGGTTGTGGAAAATCTTCTTCCGACATTACCCCTGATATAACCTCCAACAATCTCAAAGCCCTGGGAGCAGACATCTCTTTGTTGCCCAATTTCGAGAAAGCAGGGGCTATCTATAAAGACCGGGATGGGAAAACGGTCAGTCCCCTTCCTTTCTTCAAAGAAAACGGGTTCAATTATGTTCGCATCCGGCTTTTTGTTAACCCTGATCTTAAATCCACTGCCTGTCAGGATTTGGCTTATGTGACAGATCTATGTAAAAAAGCCAAAAGTCAGGGGCTTCAGCTGTTGCTTGATTTCCATTATTCAGATACCTGGGCTGACCCATCAAAGCAATACAAGCCGGGTGAATGGATAAATCTCTCTCCCACCGATTTATCCGTCAAGCTCTATGATTACACCAAAGCCTCCTTGGAAGCCCTTAAGTCGCAAGGGATCATCCCTGATATGATACAGCCCGGCAATGAGATTACCCCTGGAATGCTTTGGGATACCGGGCGGGTAAGTCTTTGGAATGACCAATGGAATACCCCTGATCATTGGAAGAGTTTCACGGATTTACTGAAGAATGCGGTGAAGGCTTGCCGCGAAGTGTGCCCAAAAGCAAAAATTGTCATTCAGACCGAACGTTCAGGCGATGCTGCGGCAACCAAAAATTTCTACCTCAAAATGGCAGATTACGGCATCGATTATGATGTCATCGGATTGAGCTACTACCCTTTCTGGCACGGTTCATTGGCAGAAGTAGAAAAAACAATTAACATGGCAGCCGTCGATTTTCCCCAAAAACCCGTGATGTTCGTGGAGATTGCTTATCCTTTTAATGATTGGGGTTATCCATCGGACAGTGTATATCCAAAACCTTTTCCAAGTACCCCGGAAGGTCAGGCAGCATTTTTGAATGCCTTCATCAGTCTAATAAATAAACACAGCAACGTCACAGGATTGTTTTACTGGTATCCGGAAGAGACCTTTTCACCGAATGGAGGAATATACCCGAGGTTAAACCGAGGATTGTTTGACAATACCACCGGGCGTGCCCTGCCGGGATTTTACCTCATGAAACAATTCCTTGGTCCTTAATCAACCCTATTCAGAATTTAAAAACGAAGTCGCCCCTCGGGCTGATCAAAGATTTTCGAATTGATTAAATCGTTCGGAAATATACATTCACCACCATTGAAATCTAGATCGATACCAGCCAAATCGTAGTAAGCAAACCAAACAAATGAGGCACAATGCCATTTCTTAAAAAATAGATCCTGGTTCTTTTTTCGGTTATCAATAAAATTTAAAAGAGGGGTCTTCAGCGAAAAAAAAGTATAGTCTCCGATTCCTATCTGTTCATTTGTGAATTTAACAATTGCATTTATCTGGTCGTCTGTCAGGCTCATACGCAGACGGTACCTGATTCCCCTGAACCGATTGCCAAATGGGATGATGGCCGGCACTTTTCTGACTTGATTATTGCTACCAAATACAAACTTTCTGGTAGCCTGATCAAACAAATATGCCTCAACAACAGTTGCTTTGTTCATCACCTCATCAACAGTTGCTCCTTCGGCTCCAGTGATTACAATAGCAGCATGACCGAAGTTACGTCCTGAATCGACCTTGCTGCTACCAGGTAGCCAATTTAAATTTGGTCTCACCAAAATATCCCCTGGTTTTAATGAGAAATTTACTCCATTCCCAACTTTCACCGTCTGTGCCATAATCCTTTCAGCATATCCGTATGGGACATTTGATGTGCAGTTGAATGTCAGGAAAGACAATACACAGATGAAATAATATTGGTTCAATGAACGCTTCATAAGACTTACCGTTGATTCGACAGGAAATTTCCAAAATGATACATAATCTCTGGCTATTCTTTCATGTCGTTGATTCTCAATGGCAACTTCTCTGCCGACCTGCCGAATACCATCAAGGTTTTATTGTAACACAAAATAGAAAGAAAGGGATAAAACATGACCAGAGATAACAGAAGAAGAATTGTGTCTTTTTTGAATAGTGATTCTTCAAACTGTTGGTGCTGAAATGAACTAATGGTCAGAAAGACAACCAGGAAAACTGTGGTATAATACAGAATCCCTTTGAACCGGTATCTTTCACTTTTCCTCATACTTGTATATGTTTGAAGAAAAACATAACCTCCAATTGAAAAGACAACAAACCTTGGATCACTGAAAATGCCCTCAGAATTTGGATTTGCAAGGAAAAATTGTGTATTCCCGATCCAAAAAAATGCGAGCGTTACCGAAGTCAAAATTGCTTCAGGTGAGATTCTGCGATATAGTTCTGTTCGCATTTTCTTCTTGGCAACAAGAAAGAAATAACACAATCCACCTCCAATTAATCCGACGAATATATCCGTAAACTGATCTTTGATTGTTTCAGGATGAAAGATATTCAAAGAAAAATAAAGAAGTGCCAGTTCAAATATCTCATAAGCTGTTAAATAAAAAACCAGCCAAAGCCACGCTGGTTTAAAATTAAGCATAATCAGCAAAGCAAAAAGGACAAATCCTGACCAGAAATGGACAAAACTCCAATAATCAATAAAAAAAATCTGGTTCTGATAAATTGGAATGTACAGCCATGCCGTTACTTGCTTTATCCAGATGACGAAATGGTCCATTTCAAACAAATAATTTAATGATTGTTACTATGGTAACGATACAGCAAATACCTGAAAACTACGAGATATACTGCCAACCAGTATACAGCGAAAAGTGTAAGCGTTCCTACGAAACCAAATCCAAAAAAGAAAAGTGTGGTAAAAATGAGATAGAAAATATTCAGGTAAGCTGTCAGCAAAAAAGCCTTTAACCGCAAAGAATCCAAAATTTCAGATTCTTCCTTTTCTCTGGTAAAAGAGAGCAGAAACAATCCGGAAAGCAAAAAAATACCACCAATCTCCCCAATCATTTGGTGGGTTATCATAGTCAACGTTTTTGTTTCAATATAATAGGAGTAAACGGCAAAAACTTTCAAGTCTAAAAAATCTGGCTTTAGGTTAAAACTAAACTTCAAAACAGAAAGTAGGATCCCTACAATAAATAAAACAATACCAAAGGGTCTGAAGCCCTTTGGTATCAATAAAATTTTCAAATTCATTCAAATTTTATATTAGATTGAAAAGTAAGAACAATGATCAAGTTCGGTAACCTATACCAAATTGATCGTAGTTGTTGTGCCATCATTCATAACAAATTGAATTTGAACCAGTGAATATTTGTGGTTCACCTTATAAATGATTTTATTGATTCCAGGGATGCGTGAATCCTGCTCTATTGTCATGGTTTTTATGAGCATCATTCCATAAGGAAAATCATCCACCTCCGTTTTAGCAGTCACTTTTCTGGTAATTGTAGTCCCATTGCTTTTTGTTAGCGTATAGGTATCCCCAACGTTGCTACTGTAATTGGCTATAACAAATGGCTTACCATCGGCATTAAAATAATCCAATATCCCCTCTGATGTATTTTTTATCTTAATATTGGCACTCATTTTCCCTGAAGCATCTTTATAATTAGCTGGAAGAAGAGCCGCCAGATTGGCAGGAAGAGTTGCTTTTACCTGAATGGTCAAGACCCCATTGTCGTTGTTAGTCACAACCATCGTACTACTGGCATTAAAATTGCTGGAGCCAGTTTTTACATACGAATTAAATGAGGTGCCAACTGCGTTCATGGATAAATTGGTATCACCACCTACTGCATCTGAAGTAATTTTTGTGTCATTAAGCAGATCACAAGAGACCAGCAATGCAAGAACCGGTAAATAACGGAAGATTGATTTCATCGAGGTATGTTTAAAGTTAAATAAAAAAATAGTTTATTTTTTCAAAACTAAATTTAAAAATATTATGGTGCAATAGCCCCATCGGGCTATTTCTTGTATTTTTACGCAAATAATCCCTGAATCAAATCAATGTATTTAACGCAGGTTTGATCTGATGTTTAAAACCCAGAAGTACAAATAGAAATTAATTTTACAATGATCTGGAACGAAAAAATTGAATGTGCCAGCCGACAGGAAATGCAATCCATTCAATCCAAAAGATTGAAAGATACTGTTGAGCGGATCTATCATGCGGTACCCTCTTACCGGATGAAGATGCAGGAAGTTGGACTGACACCCCATGATATACAAGGTGTGGATGATATAAAGAAACTTCCATTTACCACCAAGAATGATTTACGGGACAACTATCCTTTCGGCCTTTTTACTGTTCCAATGAGCGAA
>JANYJT010000295.1 GCA_025358395.1 Bacteroidia bacterium | reverse complement strand
ACAGTTGTAATTTCTACGCATGGTTTAATCAAAAAGACAGATAAAACACCTCAAGGAGAAATAGATAAAGCGGAGAACATAAGGAGACAATATTTCAATTTAAAAATCAATCGCAATGAAAAATAAGCCATTAACGACAATTAGTTTAGAGGAAATCACCGATAAGTATATCGGAGAGATTGGAACACCAAAACGTGACGCATTTGAGAACGAATTACGGCTTGACTTACTTGGTGAAGCAATCAAACAAGCTCGTAAAGACAGGAACATGACACAAGAACAACTTGGACTTCTTGTTGGGGTTAAAAAGGCACAAATCTCCAAATTGGAGAACAGCTTGACAGATGCTAGGTTTGAGACAATAATCAAAGTTTTTAAGGCTTTGAATGCTAAGGTCAATTTCAATGTTGAGTTGCTAAATCAGACTGTAAAACTCGCTTGACAGACTGAAAACCTGGCGGTAATCGAGTAGACTGCCCCGCCAGTAATCACTGACGGGGAGCGCCTCTCACACCACTGTACGTACGGGTCTCGTATACAGCGGTTCATTAAGATGCGGAGCAACTTTCTCGTAATAACTTAGCAAAGCCTCATAACCTCTTTTTCGCAAACGTTCCAAAGTAATCGTTGTTACTAAAATCGGGCTCTGGGCAACAGCCCATCCTCCCATCCGGGTTCTACTCCACTGATAGGCATGATCCGGATCAACCCCCAATCGGATCAGGTTCTTCCTTTCCGTGTGATGGTTTTGAGCTTCTGTTTGAGAGATTTCCAGCTCTTGTCGCTTACTACCAACTGGTATTTGCCTTTCTCACCTTTCACGTACGTGGGAACGAATCCATATCCCAGTAACGTAAAACCCACAGGTTTTCGTATGCCACTTTTCTCACAGCTACTGCCTGATGGCCGGTCTATGCCTAATTTGGGACATCTTAATGTTTAGCCCTTCATCGTCTTGTGAGACCTCCAAGGTTTCTGTCCTCAGCTCGTATTCCCCGACTAATATGGCCTCTGCTGACTTCTTGCCATAACCATCCCGTGGTTGACAAGATCTCCCCCGGTAATAGCTTTTCCCTTCATCCAATGCCTGCCTGATCTACTATTTCAACATCTTTAAAGCTTCGGACGTCGGTATGGTGTGCTACCTTATCCTGTCTTATAGCCTCATATCAGGTTTCTGCTTGGTTTTTGCTGAGCGCAGTCGAAGCATCAGTACCGGATTTTGCAGTCCCGCTTCCTTCATTGAATCCCTCACGGAAAACCAACTTGCGGCTTGCTAATACTTACTCACATACAGTCAGCTAATTATTTGCGTTCGTGATTGCTTCGCAATTCCGGGCGTTACCCCAGCGTATAAGGGACTTTCACCCTCTGGAAAAATCGCACACTTGCCCTTTGGCTCCCAATGAAAATTTGTATACTTAAACTTTTTCAAGAGCTTACAGCCGACCGTTACCGGCAAGCCAACCAAATCACCACCGCATGGGGAAAAATATCGTTAGAATTAATTAATTTTGTTCAAAATTGACAGTTTAATATGAGGATTCAAAAGATTTATATTGATACATCAGTGCTTGGCGGGTATTTTGACAAGGAGTTTGATGTCGCTACTCATAGATTATTCGAGGAGGTTTAAAAAGGAGAGTACAAAATTGTGATTTCAAACATCACAGAAGGAGAACTTTTAAACGCACCCGAAAGAGTAAGGACTTTACTCCGTGATTTACAGGTTGATTATGAGGTGTTGACACTGACCGATGATGCAGTGAGTCTTGCATTAGAATACATTAAAGAAAATGTTGTAGGACAGACAAGTTATGAGGACTGCTTGCATATTGCAATGGCTACAATCTTTCGGCTTGATTTGTTGGTGAGTTGGAATTTTAAACATATTGTAAACATCAAGCGTATTCGTGGATACAACGGGATTAATATAAAAAATGGGTATCCGGCAATTGAGATACGTTCACCTAAAGATTTGATTGACTATGAAAACGAATAAAGATTTTGATTGCGTAAAAATGATGCGAGATATTCGCGATAATGTAAATTCTGAGATTGTAAAAATGGATTCAGCTCAAATTATAGAGTATTTTCGAAACAAATCGTCGGAATTTGAAAAGAAATATGGCCAGCCGGTAACAACTAAGGCTTCGTGAGGGACGAGACCCAACATGAAGCCCTGTTGCACGAAATCCCCTTGCGGATGCTCAATTTACATCTGCATATTATGGAGTTTCAATTTTTCGGGGTGATTTTCCGGCGGTATCAGTGTATGCTTTTGGTGCAGGCTTCCCCGCTTTCCTTCTTCAAATAGCTATAATTGATTGAATTTACGGGCAAAAATTCTTGAAGTCGGAAAGGTAGTGACAATGGTATTGTATGTCCTTTTCAGAACGGCTTCAAAGTTTATAGTTTGAGCAGTTCCGAAGCATTGAACAGCGCTTTGCACTCCTGATAGTTCAATACTGCCGGAAGTTTGTTTTCGTGTTTGATCTGCGGCAAATGAACAATCTTTTCTGCCATGCCAAGCATACGGTAGCAATAACGGATACCGTACACCGTGTGCTTGAAGTCGGTCAGGGATGGGGTTTTGCTCTGACGGGCAAGCTGGGCAAGGTACTTGTTCAGCTCCTTTTCACTGATGTGCTGGGGAAGTTTGCCAAGGTGTAGGCATAACTAAGCCAATTTTCTGCTGTAACTGTGTAACGTGCAGGATGATTGTCCCGACAACCTCACTTTGTCATCCAACGCCTGGTAAAGGTTCCGGAAGCCCCGAACCTGATGAATAGCCTGCTCAACCAATGTGAACGACTTTTTTCGTAACTTTACTGTTGTTTCCATATTAAATGAATTTGTGGTGAACAAATTTAACATGGAAAACCCACTATCCCGCCCATTTTTTTGGGCGGGATTTAGTTCAACATCAGCTACCCGTCAAGTGCGGGCTCGGTGGTTTTCGGTGTGCAGTTTTCCGCTTGGGCTGTTTTTCGGCTTGACAGGAAATCGCTTCGAAATGCCAAACGTTTCATACACGCAACCGTTATAGCCAATGCCAGACGCTTTGTAGGAGGATTTCCGGTGACAAAAATAAATTTGGAAATAGTTGTCTGAATAGTTAACTTTGCTTTATGAATTTTGAGAGACAAGTAATCGCGTATAAGAACTATTTTCTCGACTTTTACGGGAAACAGGCTGACAATGTCCAAGCAAAAATTGAGTGGACTTTAAACTTAATCCGAGTGACCAAACAAGTCCCAGAGAAATATTTTCAGCATTTGAAAGGAACAAAGGGGCTATATGAAATTAGAGTTGAAGTTGGAAATAATATTTATCGAATCTTTTCCTTCTTTGACAAAGGGAATTTAGTGGTTTTAGGAAACGCTTTCCAAAAGAAAACTCAAAAGACACCGAAACAAGAATTAGAAAAGGCACTTAAAATAATGGAGGAATATCAGGATGAATTCAAAAAGTAATATCACGACATTAGACCAAATTCTCGATAAAAAATACGGTAAAAAAGGACAGCCTAAACGAGAAGAATGGGAACAGCAATTTGAGTCCTTCAGACTTGGAGTTTTGCTCGAAGAAGCCAGGTTGAAACTTGGTATGACACAAGAAGAACTTGCCGAAAAATGTGGAACAAACAAATCATATATTTCGAGAATTGAAAATAATGCATCGGACATCCGTCTATCGACATTAATGAAAATTATTCAACAGGGACTTGGCGGACATTTAAAATTGACTTTGCAACTATAAGTGAATTAAGGCACTAAGCTATAACATCAGCAACCCATCAAGTGCGGCAACAGTGGTTTCCGGTGTGTATCTTTCCGCACCGTCGGTATTTAGGCTTGACGGGAATCGAAGATTGGCGCTAGCCAAATCGCCCGCAAACCGCCACTAAGTGTAGTTTCCTGCGTTAGCGGTCAATGTAAAAAAGAAACTTTGCAATAGTTATGAAAATAGAGGATTTGGGATACAATGACAAACTCCGAAAATTAAGAGTTGAGAATAACCTTTCAGCCTTTGAGATTGGTTGAGTCATTGCAGAACACAAGGAAAGATATGTCGTAAAAACCGAAAATGGTGAATATGAGGCCGAAATAACCGGAAATTTACGATTTTCAGCCAATAGCCGCATTGACTTCCCGGCAGTTGGCGATTGGGTAGCTTTAACAACATATGATGCTGATTTTTCTATCATCCATCAAATATTACCCAGACTATCCATAATTACAAGACAAGCCGTTGGTCACTTTGGAGAGATACAAATAATAGCAGCAAATATTGATTATGCATTTCTGGTTCAAGCTATTGACAGAGACTTCAATATCAACAGACTTGAAAGATATCTGACAATTTGTTATTCTTCTAAAGTAAAACCGATAATTGTATTGACGAAAACAGATTTAAAAGTTGATGAAGAAATTTTTAATTATGTCGGCAAGCGGATAAGCGATGGCGATACAGCAATCTATGGACGAGTAACTTATCAGATGATGGAAAATTATTGGCCTACCGCAGGTAACAAGCCGACAGCGACCAAGCATGACATTGAACATTCAAAATAGTATGGAAAAGTTCATAAAATTGTTTTATCAAAAACAATGAATGAAGCAGGATTGACTAATACTAAAATTATTGGCAACAACATTTCAGCCAGAATAAATGAAATAAAACAACAGGCTGGTGAAGAAATCTTGCTTTTTGGTAGTCCGACAGCAACACATTCGCTCATTCAACAGAACTTAATTGACGGCTACTGGCTATTTGTTAATCCAATTATTCTTGGTCGGGGAATTCCATTGTTTGTGGACATCAAAGACAAAATAAAATTAAAACTATTGACTTCCAGACATTTTACTTGCGGAGTAACTGAACTGAATTACCTGGTGGATAGACAATTAGAATGACCTACACGAACATTTAGAAACAAACGGTCTGGGAAGATGTATAAATACAAATAAGGAATCTCATTTAGACAATCTGGATCAACAGTGACAAAATAATCTTTGACAATAATTAAAATATCATGAAGCAACAATTTGAACAAATCAGGGAGCAGCAAAAAGCTTCCTGGAATAAATTCTCTCCCGGATGGAAAAAGTGGAATGACTTGAATATGGGTTTTTTAAAACCCATTGGCGATGAAATTATTCGTCAGCTCAATCTTACAAATTCAGATATTGTACTTGATGTAGCCTCGGAACAGGGGAGCCTGGATTGACAATTGCAACGATGCTTACCAATGTCATTGGCAGCTAAAGAAATGGTTCGGGTTCTAAAACCCGAAGGAAGAATTGCAACTGCCGTTTGGAATGCTCCGGATAAAAATTTCCGGGTGATGTCCATTATGAGTATAATTCATAGATTTCTGGAATTGCCTTTACCTCCTCCAGATTCTCCCGGAATGTTTCGATGTGCTAAGGATGGTTTCATTTCTGAATTATTTTCGAAGGCAGGATTGAAGAATATTTCTGAAAAAGAAGTTGTTGGAAAATTAAATCTTTCGGAAGGTGCGGAGAAACTATGGTCGTTATTTGAAATGGAAAGAACCGGTGGTGAACCGGATGTTGTTGAATTTGATAATTTGACCAGCGAGTATACTAGGGGGTGCTATTTATTGCGACCGTCGATATAACACAGTTTTTACGTATCACAATGGCGCTGAATCCTATTATGCTTCCAGAAGTTTCAGGTGTTTACTCAGGGTTTAATTTATGCGACTCTCACAGTCCGGGAACAGTTTTTAACGCAAGAATAAATCAGAAAAGTTTTTGCGGATCATGGCATGAAAGTTACAGGTGCTCCGTTACAAACTGAAAATCAAGCCATTTCAATTGACCATCCTTAGACAAACATTTTGCAGATGAATTCAGAAGAATTAAAAAACATACTAGGGTGCCGGATTCGCGTTCACCATCTTTAGCTCCTCCTCGATCAGAATCTCGCCGGTCATCTCACCAAGGCAAACCCGGCTCACGTAATTGTACCGTTCAAAGCCATTGAAGTCGACCTTGGCCAGCATGTAACCAAATGAGTCGTTAGTCAGGCCAAAAAGAAAAGGCTGAGTGGTTTTCATCTTTCTCTTCAGGTAAAAGCCAATATTTGGAAGGGCTTCACCAGGAATGGTAATAATTTGAGCTTTGCCTATATTGACCAGATTCAAAGTACTGGAAATAAAATATTTATCACCTTCTTTTCGGGTGTTCTGAACAAAAGGAGAGAGAGCAAGTACTTGTCTCATGCCCGCTGATTCAACCGGAAAAGTGATCTTTTGCGCCGCGCAATAAAGATCCGCATTCTCAACAACCGCTGCATCTTTAACGATTCTCAGGGCCTCATCGGCAAGCAAATTTCCGATCCGGATACATTCGTTCCAATCATTGGCTTCCTTGCCGTTTTCGAGCCTTGTATCTGCAGTAACCATCCCACCCTGTGCACTGTTCATAAAAATGGCCATTCCTCCGACCTTGGCTTCAATTCTGTCATAAAGCGGACCGCAGAGATCGGGGCTCAACAATCCCCGGCCGGTTCCCAATATCTCCGGATGGGTAGCATAATTGACAAGGGTCGCAATGTTCTCGCCTTTGTGCTTTCCTCCGGTGGCAGTAACCTGGATGACCCCACATCGGGGATCGTACAATTTTTCAGCATAATAGTTATAGGCGATTTTTCCTTTTGCCTCGGCAACAGCCGTTTTCAGGGTGGCCGGTTCGAGGTTTTTCACTGCTTCGTTTATGGCTGCCGCCATTTGCACCACGCACCATTTCAGATAGGGTTCGTCAATGTTGATTTTACCCTGTTCATCCGGAAAACCATATGCATCCGGAGCGCTGTGGGCATGGGTTGCTCCTATCAGGATATTTTCAGGTTTGATTCCTGAAACTAATTTTCGGGCCTGGTCGCCCAGAAATGAAGGCCACCCAAGGTTATCTATGGAGACAAAAGCCACTCTGGTCTCCCCTTTTTCAACCACAAGTGCCCGAACAGACAAAAGTCCGGCTTTCCCGGTAGGCATAGCCGGTTTTCCCATTCCGCCGGAGATTGGAATCAAATGATCGGGATCAATGGAGCGTTTTGAGGCTCCTGCTTTAAAGATCTGCCCCTGTAGAGGCATAATGAAAAATACGAACAAAACAATCAGTAGTAATCTCATAGTAGTTGAATGTGAAAATGTGAAAATTAATATAAGTAAATCGGGTTGGTATAGATCCAGGGTTGCCATTCCTTACCGGGCTTAACTTCGACTTCCAGACGGTAGGCTCCTTTTGACAAATCTTTATCAAAACTGTATTGATATTGATCCTCCGAAGATACATCCAATGATTTTCCATCTTTAATCAGTGTAAACCTTCCGGGAAAGGGAGATATTGCCGTCAGCCGTTTGAGATCGCTGACCTTGATAGAATCTCCCATCATTCCGGCCATCCTTCTCTCTTTTCCTTCACCATAAAAGCAAAATCCTGTTGCATCGGCCAGAAATCTGAAGGCCGTGAAATGATGCCCCTGAATCAGATGATGAGAAACATTTGCAACAGTAAGCGTGTCGGCAAAGAGGTAATTGACCGAATTGTTGAAGGAAGTCTCATATGTATTGACAAGCATCCATCTGAAGATCCAGCCGCTTTGATCAGGCTCATGAAACATCCAGCGATTCCGGAAACTCACTTTTACGGTATCCATCGGTTTGGTGTTGATCCCCATCCACTGAACCCTCCCATCCTTCAGGTAACGTGCTCTGAAATTGACGTTTTCATGTTCATCGACAGCCGAAAATCCTACGATTTTCCTGTGCATGTTCAGGGAATCCCACCTGGCCAAAATGGCTGTCTGCTTCTCAAAAATGGTACGATATGCCCAGGCACGGTACTTTGATCCGTTGATTAGAAAGTCGGTTATAATTGGCAAGGTCGATTTTTTTTCCAACACATTGGTGTGAAAATTATAGATCTCCATTCCCTGAAAATAAGGATTAGCCCAATTGTGTGGCTCTTCTGTATGTGCATAAAAAACCATTCCCCCCTTTGAAACCAACTGTTTTGATACTGTGTCCTTGTTAGTATTCCAATTAACCACCCCTTCCTTTAGTGGCCAGGCATCAAAACCTTGTTTTTCACTTCCGGGCTCAACCAAAACTCCATCATACAATCCTCTTTTATATCCCCTTGGGAAAGAATCAAGATTTCCATGCGGGTGGTCCGTCAGAAAGATAAAATTGATATTGCGCAATTTTGCCGCGGCAATCAGTTCATAAATGGATCCTTTGCTATCGTGCGACCAGTAACTGTGCAGATGCAGGACACCCCGAAACGTTATCAACTCTGATACTACAGGACAATCCTTTTTCCGCAGTTGAAAAGCTTCAATTTCCTTTTGGAATCCGGGGTATGTAACAAAACGGTGCCATAGTGGTTTGGCAAATATTCCCAGCAAACCTAACAGAATTAGCCCTAATAATGCCGGAAGAATATATTTTAGTGCTTTTAGTATTCGATTGAGATTCATTGTAAATATTTTGCTTTTATCAGTAATTCTAGACAAAATGACGCATTATGAGGATTTACCCTTCGACTTCAGGGACCGGGTCTCCGTTTCATCGTTTCATCGTTTCATCGTTTCCCATTTTCCCATTTTCTCATTTTCCAACTATCTCCGTCAAGTGCCTGATCAGATCCATCGAATAGTCGCCCATCGTCGGACCAAACCAACCCATCAGTTTGGGCTCATATTCATCCATGTAAAAATACCTTCCCGGAACGATGTAACCGATGTAACTGCCGTTGAAGCTGGATACCACAGCACTATAACCCTTTGCTGCAAGCGCATCCTTTATTTGGAGTGCATACTCGCCGCTAAAATCAGAAGGGGCAGAAATCCAGATCATCTTACCGATTCTGACCGCCTGGAAGAAGACGTTTTTGGGTTCAGGCATCAACTTGTTACTTAGCCAGCCGGCCAGATTGATCTTTGTTGTGAGACGAAGGTGGTATTCAGGCATCGTAACCCTTAAAGTTGTCGTTGAGAAAGCAGTGGTTTCCTGATAAGTAGCAATTGACAATTTATAAATAAGGCTGTCGGCCAGCGATTCACCTAAGTATTGTGCCGCTTCAAAGGCTTTTCCCTTTCCCGTAGGGCTTTGACTGCCTATAGCTCCGGCACAGAAGAGTGCCACCGCAAAGGAATTCGCCTCCATCTTTCGCTCCCAGTAACCGGGATAATCTCCGCTGAACTCCATGTTTTTGTCGCCTAAAGTAGTCGCATGAGCAGAAAATGATCCAATGACTGCTTTTCTTTTTCCTTTTTGATCAACCAGAAGATAAGTAAAGTCGCTATTTTTAGTGCCCAGCTCTCCGATGAAACGGTTTCCGGTAAATTGTCCGGCACCAAAATCACCATATGAAAGTTGAGATTTTGACATGTCTGCCAAAGCAAGACCCACCGATTTTACAATACATCCAACCAACCATTGCTGGATCGCCGGATTGGCCTTTCCGGCAAATTGCTCACCGATAAAGCCAGGTCCCCAGGCACCTATGCTAGAATGGCTGTGGGTAGCCGAGAAGAGTAGCTGATCTCTCGAAACACCCTTGGCGGCAAGCTGAGCAACCACTTCATCGATGATGTTCGGAGGCATAATCAACAAGTCGGCACCCACGAAAACCAAGAGTTTTGATCCAATTTTTAAGGCAACTGATCTGACAAAGATGCTATCGTGGATACCTGTGGCAGGTTTTCCCTTTCTGGCTCCAAATCCTGCGAGCGGTACCTTTTTGAAATTACCAGTTGCAGGATTATCTTCCGAATTGTTGATACCCGGAGTGATGCTGACTTTTGAGAATCCGGCAAAAATAGAGTCTACTACAAGTAATTCAGCATTTTTCAAACTGTCCACACGCATCATGGTCTGCTTAAAATATGCGGAGGTCATAAACGGGCCATCTTTGACAGAACCGGTGGAAACCAAGATAATTATTCCCACCAGAGTGACTAGAGCAAGGAAAATGTAAAGGAACTTTTTCATGGAGGTGGTTTTAAATGTGCTAATGTGCTAATATGCTAATGTGATAACTTGATAGCATGATTATGTGATAATTTCGAAATAGGTTCATTGATCAAAATTTGATTACCCGCAAAACCCAATTAGCATATTAGCACATTAGCATATTAGCACATTATTTTTGTCTGTAAAGTACTTGCTTGTCAGAAGTAACAAACATTCTGGTACATTGTGTAAAGTCCGGTCCAAAAGGGGCCTTATATTTAAGCTCAACATAGAATGCCTTAAATCCCGTCCTGGGATATTCAACTTCGACCTGCACAACAGGCTTATTTGCAGCATTTAAGCCTGCAAAACTCCACTTCTTATCCCTAAATTCCTGATTGACAGAAGTTGTTGAAAATAGGGATGCATCCACCAATTTATCCTGGGTTGTATTCACAGTTAGCGTAATCTTCCCGTTTAACTCCGAAATAGAATAATCGCAGATTGGGTAATTGCCTTTGGAAACAGTAGTTCCCAAAAATGCACTGAGGGTAGCGAATGCTCTTTTCCTGTCACCCTGATCATGACCGGCATTGGGTGTATAACAAATATGGTTGCTCCCGGGAATGTCATCCAGGTAATTTTTTACTGCATCTACAGGCCAGTAAGGATCATTTGTTCCCATGAACAGCATTTTAGGCATAGTCAGCGTTTTGCGGTAAGAATAGGGGTCAATCATTTTGACCAGGTCATTGTTCTGATTTGTGCCAAACTGTTGTGCCAGACCTAGTTTTACATAATCCTGAATCTCAATACTGTAATCGCCCCATACTACTTTTTGGTAAGGTATATTTACAGGCATATTCAGCATATCGATGACCATTGGACCTATCGCGACGACCCGTTTGTCGTTTGCACCTGTCAGCCAGGTAGTCCAGCCACGTTTGGACGCTCCGGAGACAACAAATCCCTTTATCTTTTGATGCAACTCCTTTTTCGAAAACTCCTGAACTATGTCCATGGCTCTTATCGCACTTTTGGTCATTGGGAATAACAGCGGCCAGTTAAAATCATGGTCGTTCTGGTAGTTGTGCAGGGTACGGGAGATCAGGGCATCTTCTGTCAGGTCATCATAAAGTGGCTGATTCGGAACCTGCCAAAGTATCGCGATGATTGTTTTATCAACCCTGGCCATTTTACCAAACTCAATGGCCAATTCATCCGTAAATTTATGTGTATTCGGCTTTTCATTTTTGTTGCTTCCTCCGGTAATAAATAGCAATGCATCGGTGAATTTTAAGTCGTCCGGGACCAGTAGCATCAAATCATGCGTCCAGTGAATGGTTTGCCAGGTTTGTGAGGTATATTCGATCCTGTAATAGGTTAACCCCTCCCCTTTCAATTTATCTTTCAGCTCCCATTTAAAGGAAGCATCGCTATTGTGCAGATAAGCTTGAAGAGCGGTTTCAGGCGTTACGGGTTTCCTGGCTATGGAAAGTCCGGGCTGAAATAAAACGAATGTGAATAAAACAGATAGTAGTAGAAATTTCATGTGTAGTTGATTTGAAAAATTTTGCGCGCATCGAAAAAGCCATGGAACACGACTGATAAAATCATTGTGTTCCACGGCTTTCTATTTATACCAATCGAGGATATTTATTGCAATAACCACATCTTTGAATACTCGGTGTCTCCTTTGTCCAGTTTGGCAACTGCCGAAGTATAGTTAATGTTATTGTTGCTCATTTCAGTTTCAGGATATCTGTAACGCAGTGGAAATTTAACTGTACTCTTGGGTAAATCTCCATTGGCTTCAATTGTCGGTAATCGTGTTCTCCTAAAATCTGCGTATGATTCAACTCCCATTAAAAACAGTCCAAGCCATTTCTGCAGGCCTATCTTCGCGAGTTTCTGGTTATTCGTGCCGTTTACAGGAAAAGCGGCTGCCTTGCTGCTGAAATAATTGGAAGGAATAGTTTCACCCCATCTTTTCAGAGCCATGGTAACACCGGCCTTATAATAGGTTTCGGCCGAGCCGGGGGAAATATATCCTTTTACGGCGGCCTCAGCGAGAAGAAATTGAACTTCATCAACCTGCATAACAGTAGCTTTCAGAAGAGGATTGGAATTTTCATTCAACAATTTGGAAAAAATTGAAATTTTGTAATTCCATTTCGTATCCGGAAATTGCCAGCTTCCGTTGGCAGCCAGAGCATTAATATAGCTACCGGCAGGGTACCCTGCATAGTAGGTCAAAGTGTCTTGAATCAGACTGTAAACATTAGCGATCTGGGCATTTGATTTGTCCAAATATTCCCAGGTGATGTCGTAAGAATAACCTTTTTGAACGATGGTCTCCTTTTTGCCGTTGTCAGCTTTAATGTTGGTCCAAGGTCTTTCAACGGGGGCAGCCCAAACTTTTAAACGCTCATCATTTAAAGCTTTCAATGAATCAACCAAAGTCTTGGATGGGCGGTTAAGTAAAAAGTTATCCGTGTAACCCATGTATAGTGCACCCATTGGCCAGGAATAAGTTCTGTCTCCACCCTGATAATTGATCGCTGCATTATCAGTCACATCGCTCATCAATGGTAAAGCTGCCACGGCTGCAATATCGGATGAAGCAGAGGCCAATTTTCCGGATACCCGCATTAATAATCTCAATCTAAGAGAATTAGCCAACTTAATCCATTTAGCTTTGTCCCCCGCATAAAACAAATCATACGTATTGTCTATCGGTTCGGTACCTTCTGCCAGCAACTGAGCGGCATTTTTAAGATCCAGAATCAGTGCGGGATAGATATCCTTCTGGTCGTCAAATTTTGGGAAAAGGATTCCATCCTGACCGCGCAAACCTTCAAAATAGTAAATATCACCATAAAGATCTGTGGTTGCAGACCAAAGCAATGATTTGAATATTGTAAAGATGCCTTCATATGCCTTTAGCTTCTTTTCATGAACAATATTTATTGAAGCTTGCACCAATTTAATCTGGTCTGTAAGCGCGTACAAATCACCAATCGGTTTTTGAAAAGATTCATAAATATTGTCACCCGCGCCCCTGTTCGCTTGCATATATTGCATGGCACAAGAAAGTCTGGTGCTGTTAACGCCTCCAAGGCCAAAATAAGTATAGGAGGATTTTTGGATAACAGAAGAAAGCAAGAGTTTCGGTTCTGAAGATTCCAGTACATCACGTTTCTGTAAAATTTCATCTTCTCTCAACATTTTTTTAGAGCATGCAGCGAAGATGAGTAAAACCGCAAGTGCAAATAATATCTGTTTTTTCATGTGATAATTATTTTGTTTTTTATTGGCCACATGGAACTCCCAATGGTTATTCTCCTTTTTAAAAAAGAGTTTCTCATGGTCGTTTCATAATTGCAAAAGATTTAACGATTAGAAATCGAATGATAATTTGAATCCATATGATCCGATTGAAGGCAGCGCTTTACCAACAATGCCCTGACTTGAGCCAATTCCTGAGAAAGCGGATTCAGGATCACAATTGGCATCGTCTTTGTTCCATTGGAAGATGTTTCTTCCAACAAAACCTATTACAACGTTATCAATACCGTGTTTCTTGGTGTAACGTGCAGGAATGGTATAATCAATTGTGATCTCTTTCAATTTGAAATTAGTAGCATCACGTAGCAAACTCTGCGGGAAAGCCCAAAACTCCTGACCCAACAACAATCCGGGTAAACCCCAGAATGTAGCAAGCGGATCTGCTCCATTGACAATGTAGTCTGCATCATTGGCAGGATTTCCACCTGGTTTTAACCAAACACCCTTCATGTAACTTGCATCGTCGGTCTTAACGTTGGTTCCATATCCGGAGTAAGTCTGTACCAGATTCGCCATGATCTGATATTTCATGTCAGTTGCTTTTGGCCATGGGAAGCCACCAGTTGCTGCATCACGACCTCCTGCTTCATAGTCATTCGGACCGTTTACCAGATCTCCGATAGTCCTTAGAGAGTGTCCATTGGTGACAGCCCTCCGCTCAATATCAGATACATATTGACCACCTTTCCTCAGACTTCCCACCAAACCCAATCTCAGATTTTTCCATTTAATTGAGGTATTCATACCAAGAATAAAGTCAGGATTGTAATTTCCAATAGACTGTCTGTCCTTTTCGTTGGACGAATATTTCCAGTCTGTTCCGCTGTCTGCAATAATTAGCATTCCAGCATATTTACTGGTTGCCGGCATTCTCTGGAATGTTCTTGAAGCCCACATGGTGCCAATTTTCTCACCTTCAGCCAATCTGATGCTGAGGTTCGGACCGTTTCCATAGAATGTATAACCATTAGGAACGTATTCTTTGGAAAGCTGTGTAATTTGAGATTCTACTTTACTATAGTTAAAGCCGATATCCCAATTCCAATCCTTTGTACGAACCGGTGTAAAGTTTAAAGAAAATTCATATCCATGGGCCTCAACTGTTCCAACGTTTGTCAACATTCCACCATAGCCCACACCCGGAGAGGTGGGAATAAAGCCTTGTTGGTTGTCGTGGATTTTCTTATAAATCGTAAAATCAGCCGAAACCCGGTTATCAAACAAGGTTACATCGAAACCACCTTCATAGGATGTGGTAACCTCTGCTTTGATCTTTGGATCAACCAGATTGCCACCGATATTCAAGATTTTCGTGCTTCCATAATCCAGCGGACTGAAGCTGAAAGTATTGTTGCTTCTTGGTTTTCCAATACCGTGTCCAACTTGGGCAACGCCGGCTCTAAGTTTTAACATGTTGATTGCTGCAGGTAACTTAAAGGTAGTGGATGGTAACCAGCTCAAGGAAATTGAAGGATAAAAATGTTGATTCTTATCTTCTTCCAGTATTCCGCTCCAGTCATTTCTTCCGGATGCGTCAACAAAAAGCTGATTGGCGTAACCAACTTGACCAGTAGCGTAAATACTTTGAGATTTTCCGATACCCCAGCTATTGGAGGCTGTCATAGTACCTGCAACTGCATTGCTAAGTGAGTAATCATTGGCCCTTACCAATTTTTCAGCGTTGGCAGAATAACCGTAACTATTACTGTAAGCGTAGTTGTAACCAACGGTTGCACTCGTTGTAAATTTGCCAAATCCTTTGTCCCAGATCAGCATCAAATCATTCTGAACGGTCAGGCCATTACTTGTTTGAATAGAATATTTACCATCCCTTTGATCAGAAGCGGCAAAATCTTTAGCACGTTTGTATTCATAGTTGTCACCATTGTAATCAATACCGGATCGAACCATTAGTTTCAAAGGTTTAATAATCTCCCAATCCAGTTGGGCTTTACCAAAGAAATTGTCTTTGCGGTAGGTATTAATTTCACCATAAGCATACATGTATGGGTTATTGGCATATGGTGTTCCGTCGGGTTTGTAGTAAGGCGAATTTTGTTTCACTCCCTCGAAGCCGGTTTTCCAAACTGTCTGCATTTCTTTAATTGGCTGCAGGTGCGCAAGGAATTCCATGGTTAGTTCCTCAATAACATCGCTGTTGGCAGAAGTCTTGTTCGGGCTATATTGGCCCATATAATTACCGTTAACAGAGATCTTTAATTTCTTGGTAATGTTGTATTCGGCATTAAAATTCGCATTGATACGGTCTGTCCTGTTGTTAGGCATTACTCCAATGTTGGTCATTTTACCAATTCCGAACCGAAATGCGCCATCCTTATAATTCCCTGCAACACTGGCATTGTAATTTTGAGTAGCTCCTGTTTGCATGAATTCTTTCAAACGTATTTCATCCGCTGCCTGAAAGAGTCTTGTTTCGACCCTTTGAGTTAAAGTATTGTACTGATCAATTGGAAGGTTCGGGAAATCAGAAAATTTTGCTCCCCAGTCATATCCCTGTCCGGGTAACATATAAGAGGCTCTAACTCCAATCCCATATTGTGTCTGCGTTTTGAAGAAGTTGTAAGGCACATCCCAGAACATCGATGTATTGACTGATACTCCGATTCCTTTTTTTCCACCTTTACCTGATTTGGTGGTGATCATAATGACACCGTTACCAGCTGCTGACCCATACAATGCGCCTGCACTGGCACCTTTCAAAACAGAGATACTTTCAATGTCATCCGGATTTAATTGTGACATGAGGTTACCAAAATCTGCTCCATTGCGGCTGTCAATCCCTGCTGTTCCCATTGGGATGCCATCGATAACAAACAATGGCTGACTGGCAGCTGTTGAAGATTGAATATTCAAACTGGTTGCTCCCCTAATGGTTACAAATACAGATCCTGCGGGATCAGTACTCGTTGAAGTAAAATTCACCCCGCTTACGCGACCATCGAGCGATTTAACCAAATTGGCATTTCCCCCCCTGGCCAATTCATTGGATTTGACCTCAGAAACAGAATAGGCCAATGATTTCTTTTCACGCGAAATACCCAAAGCTGTTACCACGACTTCATCAACGCCAATTGTGTTGGAAGCGAGTGAAACCTCTATTCTTCGCTGATTGGCAACAGCTATCTCCTTAGTTTGCATTCCCACAAAAGAAAAAACGAGGGTAGCATTTCCTGCCGCTGCAAGTGAAAATTTCCCTTCTATATCAGTCACTGTTCCTGCAGTAGTGCCTTTCACCACCACACTGACACCGGGTAACGTTTGCCCGGTATCGTCCTTGACAATACCTGTAACAATATTTTGAGCAAACAGGCCGCTTGATACAACCATTAATATGCACAGAAACATTGCTTTTAGCATTTTTCTCTTCATCATAAATAATTTTTTTTAGTTGTAATTATTGCTAAATTTTATATTCATTTCATTCCGAAGTATGATGATAAGTCGTAAAGCTTTCTTACCAATATACGATATTAAGGAGCTACCTCAAATGTTAAAGTCAATGCCATGTTAGGTGTCCCGATAAGCCCGGGATAAACAGTTGAAACAAAGCAAACTGCCGTCATTTTTGTATCTGACAGTTGTTGAACGATACATTCGCTCATGAAATCAAGAATTCCTAGAAAACCACCTTTGGTAAAGGTAAGTGTTGTTACACCTGGGTAAATGGTTGTCTGTTTGGTGGTTCCATCAAGGGTCGTAGTTAACGTCAGGGTTTTACTATCATTGATTGTAAAAGTTGCACCCGGAGGAGTCACGAAAGGTTTGGCGTATGCCAATCCGGCCCCTGCAGCATCTTTATTTGCAACGATCGGCGTACCGGTGGCAAGACAGTATACATAACCGGCAAAAATACCTCCACCTTTGGGATTGATGGTCAATGTGCCATCACCTTTAAACACAAATTCATCAGTATATACTGCTGCCAATCCAACGGCTCCTAAAATACTACCGGGATAATTTTGTACCACAGGTGTGAAATTTGCAGTTGCCGCTGTAATAAGGAATGATGGCGCAGAGGAACTTAGTCTCCACTTCTTACTACTTGTTGATCCTGCCAATCCGCCTGTTAACAACTGAATCTTGGTCTTTTGCGGAATGGATACTTTATTTGTTACAGTTGTTGAGCCACCTGGTCCAATGATTGTTAAACTGACATTATAATCTACTCCATAAGAGGAAAAAGCATGAACAGGTGAAGGAATGGTGTTTATATAACTTCCGTCTCCAAAATCCCATTCATATTTACTGTCGTTGGATACCTGAGCATAAAAAGTAACAGTGTTTCCTGTGACAGAATAGGTGAAAGAGGCTGTTGGTAAGGGCGTTTCTTTTTTGCAGGTAACAAAAAGAATCAACCCTAAAAATAGCAAGCCGGCTAATTTGAATTTTCTTTTCATAGAATGACATTTAAAATTAATGTATTACAAATCACTTATTTATACAAAAATATTTTCGAAAATCTGTTCTTGATTTTATGTTAAGTAGTTGAATGGTAGCCAATTGTCAATAAATAAATTAAGACTTCCCGTAAAAAAATAGCCCTGGCAGATCGTGTAAACAATAACTGTCGTAACTAAAGGTAACTAATTTGGATTAAAACTATACAATATTAGTTAAAAAACCTTAACAGATGATATTTTGCGGAAATATTTTGAATATTTTGGAATAAAGGCAATTTAACATAGGAATGGGTTAAAATATCATCATGATTAGTCATTATCCAATAGTTTTGAGACTCAGAAAAACCAAAACTATAAGGGTTTTAAGAAAGAATATTTACTCCTCCTACCAACATGATAAATAAAAAACTGAATCAATACATAAATTAAAAGCAATCAAATAATTGACTTATTGAATTTTTAGCGAATAATTTAAAATTTTATTGTAATGATAATTAAAACATTACCAATTTATTGCCCGAATATGAACTTCTAATGGCATGACTTATGTCATTTTTTTTCTTTGAAATACAATAATCACTTTTGAATAGAAGCCTCGTGGGAATAGGTCATTGCTATCAAGATACAACGCAATCGTCAAAATTTGTCTAAAATCAATTCGTCTTTCTTACCGGCAGATTACTCATTTCAAACTTTAAAACCCCACCATTTTTAATATCATTGTGGCTAATTGAATAGTTGCTCAATCGTTTCCCGTTCAACCAGACTCCGGAAACATATTTGTTATCCGGTGAAAAATTTTCTGATATTATCTGCAGACATTCTCCGCCAATTCGAATTTTGGCACTTTTAAACAAGGGAGATCCAAGCTCATAATTCACGGTGCCGGCTATTGGATAAAAACCAAGAGAAGCAAAAAGATACCATGACGACAAAGTTGCACCATCATCATTTCCATCCAGACCTTCAGAATTAACTGCATATTTGTTGTCAAGGATCCACCTTGTCCATTTTTGGGTCAGGTCGGGCCTATGGGCTTCGTTGAACAAATAGGCTGAATGAATATCCGGCTCGTTTCCATGCCAGTAATAGCATCCCGGATTCCAGCTGCTCATGGAGGGATCTGATTTTTCGAAAAAATCATTGAGCTCCCTGACAAAGGATTCATCACCGCCAAACAACTCAATTAAGCCCTGAGGATCATAGGGTACAGCAAATCTCCATTGCAAGGCACTTCCTTCGACAAAATCTTTGGTGTATTTTCCATCGGTGTCAAAATAAGACAAACGAAGTGGCTTGAATGCTTTTGTAAATTGCCCCTTCGAATCACGTGATTGGAAATATTTGGTGGCTGGGTTCCAACAATTTTTATAATAATCCGCATGTGCGTAGAAGAGCTTTGCATCCTCCTTTTTCCCAAGTGAGTCGGCCAGGACGGCAATTGCATGATCAGCCCATGCATATTCCAGCGTACGCGAAACGGCCTTGTCCATCAGATCTGTGGGGCAATAGCCATACTTGTTATATTCGGCGATTCCGCTTCGGCCACCGAACCTTGTTCCTTTTGGAGTTGGGTTTAATGCAAGGAATTTCATCCCCTCATAGGCACTATTCACATCAAAATCGCGAATTCCCTTTTGGTAGGATTCAGATATAACCATATCGGCAGGCGAACCAAGCATCGAACCGGTGTAGCCGTTTCCGGAAGGCCATCGGGGCAAAAATCCGCCTTGCTCCTTCATTTTAACCAATGAAACAAGCATATCCCTTTGTTCCTTGGGTGCAATAAGTATATACAAGGGATGCAAAGTTCTGAAAGTATCCCAAAGTGACAGATCAGTATAGTAATTAAACCCTTCCGCTTTGTGAACTTTCCTGTCGAAGCCAAAATAGTCGCCATTGACATCCTGAAACAAGGTAGGCATCTGAAAAGTGCGGTACAAAGCAGTGTAAAAGATCGTCTTAACCTTTTCATTTTCAAATTCAGGCTCAATGATGGCAAGCTTTTTCTCCCATCCATTCCTGGCAGAATCAACCAGGTTTTCAAAAGTTAGTCCGCCAGTCTCCGTCTCAAGATTTAACCTTGCATTTTCAATGCTGACATGTGAAATACCAAGGCGGAGTTCAATGACCCGACAGGTATCCCCGAAAGTAAAATCCACACCCAGCTCTTTGCCTGCCCCTTCATTTTTCTCAACCAGTTTCGTTGTTCCCTCCCAAATCTGTGAACCAACAATTTTCTTGTCGAACCCGGCAAAAAAATATACTTTAATGCCTCCATACCTGCCGGCAAAGGTTCCAAATGTTTTGACATAACCGGTAATCTCACCTTTTTTGGGGTTTATGGAAACCTTGCCTCCTTCAACATTCTTGTTTCCAAGAACGCTGCAAATATCCAGCATCAAATGGGGTTCATCCTTCTCCTCAAATGTGTAACGATGGATACCTGCACGCATGGTCGAGGTGAGCTCAACCTTTACAGCCGGCTTTGTCAACCTGACAGCATAATAACCGGGGAAGGCTCTTTCATTCGCATGGCTGAAAGAACAGTATTTCCCTGACAAATAATCCGTCCAGCCACTTTTCGATGTAGTAGGGATCATGCGAAAATGTCCGCCATCGGTTGCTCCGGTTCCACTCAAACGGGTGTGGCTAAAGCCGATGATCTGGTTGTCAGGAAAATAGTACCCTGAAGTATTCAGTGCTTTTTTATGAAACACCGAAGATTCCGTATCCGGGCTCAGTCTTACCACCCCAAAAGGCATGGCCGGCCCGGGAAAATTATTGCCACAAACCCAAAAATAGCCACCGGTTCCTATAAATGGAACAACATTTCGACCCAGCTTACCTGGTTCAATGGAGGTTACCAACTGTCCGAAAGGTTGATTGTTCCGATAAATGAAATAGCCATATAAGGAGAGAACAGCCATAAGACCAAAAAAAATCAGGATCAGTGCAACCAGCAAAAGTCGTCTCATTATTTTCATGGTAAGTTAGTTAATTATCAGTTTATTGATTTAGTATTAGCGGGATTTTTCGATATTCAAATGTATAAAAAACGTGCTTAACAACTCATGTTTCCTGCACATTTACCAGATTTTTTCAGGCTCCCGACCGATGACAATACCATATTGAACTACCAATCTGTTTTTATAAAATATTTAATTAATTATATAAGTTTATTTGTCTATTTATCAAACAAATAGGAATTAATGTTATCTTAATATATCCGTTTGGATTTGTGTTTGATTTTTCGACAATTTTGGAAATGTTATTGGTATTTTGCCAATTTATTCCTAAAACTTATGTTCAACAATTACAAATTTAAACTGACATGATTGATCCAATCTTTTGGGTGATTCCGGTTTCCTCCATCATTGCGTTGATGTTTGCTTATTATTTCTACAGAGACATGATGAGCTATAGTGAAGGGACTGATCTGATGAAAAAAATTGCCATGCACGTCCGCGTTGGAGCAATGGCTTATCTTCGTCAGCAATATAAGGTTGTTACTTTGGTATTTATTTTCCTGGCGCTCTTTTTTGCTTTTCTGGCTTATGGCTTGAAGATTCAGAATCCATTCGTCCCTTTTGCATTCTTAACAGGCGGTTTTTTCTCGGGCCTTGCCGGATTCTTTGGAATGAAAACGGCAACTTATGCTTCAGCGCGTGCTGCCCATGCTGCCAATCAATCTCTGAACAAAGGATTGGTGGTGGCATTCAGAAGCGGGGCTGTCATGGGATTGGTTGTGGTTGGTCTGGCATTGCTTGACATCTCAGCCTGGTTCATTATTCTTAACTGGATTTACCCTGCAGGTGCCACCCTCGATGGCACCAATCTGAATATCATCACAACAACGACTTTGACCTTTGGAATGGGCGCCTCCACTCAGGCGCTTTTCGCCCGTGTTGGCGGAGGTATTTTCACTAAGGCTGCTGATGTTGGTGCAGATCTGGTGGGCAAAATTGAAGCCGGTATCCCGGAAGATGATCCCCGAAATCCTGCAACCATTGCAGACAATGTGGGCGACAATGTTGGTGACGTAGCCGGTATGGGTGCAGACTTGTACGAATCATACTGCGGTGCCATACTCTCTACAGCTGCCCTCGGAGCAGCCGGTTTTGCTGCAATGGGTATCAATATGCAGTTCAAAGCGGTCATTGCACCGATGCTTATCGCCGCTGTTGGAACAATACTTTCTATCATGGGTATTTTTCTCGTTCGTACCAAAGAGGGAGCATCACAGAAACAGCTTCTCAGAGCCCTAGGTATCGGAGTTAATAGTTCGGCTGTCGGTATTGCCATTTTATCTTGGGTAATTTTATATTGGCTGAAACTGCCAAATTATACGGGAATCTGGATGGCCATGATTTCCGGTTTGCTTGCAGGAATAGGTATCGGTCAGGTAACTGAGTATTATACCTCCTCTTCCTATGGACCTACCCGGAAAATTGCCGACGCTTCCAAGACAGGCGCAGCAACGGTTATCATCTCCGGCATTGGAACCGGAATGATGTCGACCGCATTTCCGGTACTGATAGTTGGCGCAGCTATTATTCTCTCCTTTGGCTTTGCAGCCGGATGGCACATGAAAGATTTTAGCATGGGTCTTTATGGAATCGCAATTTCTGCAGTTGGAATGCTTTCAACACTGGGAATCACCCTTGCCACTGACGCCTATGGTCCAATTGCTGACAACGCCGGCGGAAATGCTGAAATGAGCAAACTGGGTGATGAAGTTCGCAAACGCACAGACGCGCTGGATACACTCGGTAACACGACGGCCGCCACCGGCAAAGGATTCGCGATTGGTTCTGCAGCACTTACTGCACTGGCTTTACTCGCCTCCTTCCTCGAAGAGGCACGTATTGGGATGATTAATTTTCATCCGGATCACGCGCTGACGGCCAAACTCAAATCAGGCACGCTTATTGATGTGCTGGCCGCATTCGATGTCACCTTCATGAATCCGCTCGTACTTGTCGGAGCCTTTATCGGCGGTATGTCGGCCTTCCTTTTCTGCGGAATGACAATGAATGCAGTTGGTCGCGCGGCACAGAAAATGGTTGACGAAGTACGCAGACAGTTCCGTGAAATTCTTGGAATCATGGAAGGTAAAGCTGAACCTGATTATGCGAAATGTGTCGAAATCTCTACCAAAGCTGCTCAAAAAGAGATGCTGGTGCCTTCGCTCCTGGCCATATTTATTCCCATTGTAGTGGGCATTCTGTTTGGTATACCTGGAGTTATGGGATTGTTGCTAGGCAGTACAGTTACGGGATTCATTTTAGCAGTTTTCATGGCCAACGCAGGCGGTGCATGGGACAATGCCAAAAAATACATTGAAGAAGGCCATCTTGGCGGAAAAAGAAGCGCCTGTCACAATGCTGCTGTCATTGGTGACACGGTAGGTGATCCTTTTAAAGACACATCAGGTCCGAGCCTGAATATTTTAATAAAACTTATGACCATGGTTTCCATCGTGATGGTTGGCGTAACCCTGTCCATGAACCTACTCATCTATTTTTAAGTAATGTGTTAATTTGATTCTGGTTTTATTAAACAAAAATCAAGGTATCACCGTATAAAAAAATACCGCCTGAACGCGGTATTTTTTAGTTTGATAAGCAGGCATAAAACAAAAATAGCTAATATTGACAAAGTGATAAAAAAGAGAAATTATGGCAGATCTTAGAACAACTTTTATGGGGGTTGAGTTAAAAAATCCGATCATTTTGGGCGCATCCAGCCTTGTTGAGGATATCAACGCGATTAAAAAAATTGAGCGCGCCGGTGTAGCAGCAATCGTTTACCGTTCTCTGTTTGAAGAGCAGATCAATCTTGAACAAATCCAGCTTGACGAACAGGTAGGTGAATATAGCTACAGGAATGCTGAGATGGGAAGTATCTTTCCGGAGATCAAACACAGCGGAGCCGGCGAACACCTGTACAATCTGTCAAAGTTGATAAAAAATGTCAGTATTCCGGTTTTTGCCAGCCTTAATGCCATTTACGACCAATCATGGGAAGATTATGCCGTTCAATTGGAAAAGACCGGCATTGCAGGCCTGGAATTAAATTTCTATGATGTTCCTACTGATGCGGAGAATGATAGTTCAAAAATCGAGGCCCATCAAATCGCCATTCTGAAGAAGCTTAAAAAACTGGTCAAAATTCCGATCAGCGTGAAGCTTTCCCCGTTCTATGCCAATCCGGTTAACTTTATTTCGCAAGCAGATAAAGCAGGTGCATCAGGTGTTGTGGTTTTTAACCGGTTCTTTCAACCGGAAATCAACATCGAAACCGAAGAGTTCTTTTTTCCATTCGATCTGACACATGAAAAAGATTATCAAGTCACACTTCGCTTTGTCGGATTGCTTTTTGGAAACATCAAAGCTGATTTATGCGCCAGCAGAGGTATTTCAGATGGAACTGATGTGATAAAGATGGTACTTGCCGGCGCTAGTTCAGTTCAGGTAGTAAGTACAGTTTACAAAAATAAGGCAGCCCATATTACGCAGATGATTGAGACTTTGGAAGAGTGGATGGATGCAAAAGGTTACAAATCCCTCAATGATTTTAAAGGAAAGCTTTCCATGAAAAAAAGTAAAGAGCCATATGCCTATCGAAGAGCTCATTATGTTGATATATTAATGAAGTCGACAGAAATATTTAAAAAATACCCCATGGTATAATAGATTTAAAGCCCGGTTCTTCCGGGTTTTTTTTTGCCCAATCCGTGAAACTTTGAACAATTTGTTTGAAAAATATGATTTATAACATGTTTTTATCTCTTGTATGCTCAAAATGAATGATTTAATTTAGTAGAACTGAATCCTGTATCTTTTTAAATCATTTTAAATATACACCATGGATTTGCACAAGAGAATCGTTGCCCTGGCCGATCTCCACGGCCGTACAAGAGAAAGCCTTCTTCCCATATTACAAGGTGTGGTTGAATACGATAACTACCTATCTCAAAAGTCGATGGTAGAAATATCCAAAGTGCTGGATTTACCTGCTGCCGAAGTGTATGGAACGGCTACTTTTTACTCCTTTCTTGAACACCGGAAGATGGGCAAATTTACCATCCGGGTGTGCAAAACCATATCCTGCTCCATGAAAGGGAAAAACCAAATTATTCTGGCTATCAAAGAAATGTTAAAAATCGATATTGGTCAGACTACACAGGACGGCAGGTTTAGCCTGGTTGAAACTAACTGCCTTGGTTGGTGCCACAAAGCTCCTGCCATGGTCATTAACCATGAAGTGTACACCGAATTAACCCCTGAAAAGGTTCGCGAAATTCTTAGTGATTATCTAAAAAAAGAGTTATGATAGAGCAACATCTTTTACTGAAAAGGGTTGATTTTATTTTTGTTCAGGATACTGACTGGGAGAAAATATTACAGAAATCGATCCATCGACCAAAACAGGAACTTATTAATGAGCTGATCAGCTCTGAGTTGAAGGGACGTGGAGGCGCTGGTTTCCCGACAGGATTAAAATGGAAACTTACTTCGGAAGCTGCAGAAAAGGAAAAGTACGTAATCTGCAACGCGGACGAAGGTGAACCCGGGACATTCAAAGACCGCGAAATCCTTACCCGTGTGCCTTATAAAGTACTCACAGCAATGGCAGTATGTGCCTTTATTGTCGGTGCGAAAAATGGCATTATTTACCTTCGCGGCGAATACAAATTCCTCGAAAAGCCCCTCAATGATGCCATCAACGAATTCAGCTATTTCTGCAAAAAAATAAACCTCGACTTCAACATTACCATTTTTATGGGTAGCGGAGCCTATATCTGTGGAGAAGAGACGGCCCTTTTCGAATCGCTCGAAGGGAAACGCGGCGAGCCAAGAAACAAACCGCCCTACCCATCTTTCAGTGGATACCGCAAAAAACCTACCGTGATTAACAATGTTGAGACATTGGCACATACATATACCATATTTAAGTATGGCGCTAAAAAATTCTATGACCTGGGAGTCCAGTATTCCAGGGGATCCAAACTATTTTCCATTTCCGGGGATACCCCAAAACCCGGCATTTACGAACTTGAACTTGGGATGAGTCTTCAGGATTTTGTCGACGAATTTGGAGATGGCGACACCAAAGCAGTACAAGTTGGTGGTGCTTCAGGATTCCTGGTTCCCAGAAAAAAATTTAGCGAAACGGCCATCGGCTACCAGGGAAAACTGATTGGCATCTCCTTGCCTACCGGTGGATCGATGATGATTTTTAACAGCTCAAGATCAATGTACAACCTGCTAGACAATTACCTCGAATTTTTCAGGGAAGAGTCTTGTGGGCAGTGTACCCCTTGCCGGATAGGTTGTCAACAGCTTCTTGCCGGAATTAAAGCCGTTAAAAAAGGTGACAGACCGGCACCCTATCTCGACAAGTTGCTAAAATTAGGCGAAACGATGCAATACACGGCCAAATGTGGACTGGGCCAATCGGTGGCCAACTCTTTTGCCTCTATCGTGGAGAATTTTAGGGAAGAGATGATTTATTAATAATGTGCTAATTTGCTAATTTGCTAATATGCTAATCTAATGTGAAAATGTGAAATACTAACTTATGGGGTTGACCTTCAATATATTAAAAACTTATATCTGCAAGTCGGCGTAATCGAAAATCCAAAATCCAAAATCTAAAATTGAGAATTATGGCTGAAACCATTCATATAACCATCAACGGCATACCGGTCGATGTTCCGGAGAATACCGTGATCCTGGATGCTGCAAAAAAAGTCAATGTGGTCATTCCAACTCTATGCTACCATCAGGACATCTGTGTTGCAGGCAATTGCAGAGTTTGTATGGTGGAAGTCACCGGTCAGAAAAGATTGGCCGCTGCCTGTGCTACCCCCTGCGAGGAAGGGATGGATATCCTTACCAACAGCCTGAAAGTAAGGAACTGTAGAAAGCACATTATTGAGTTACTGCTTTCAGAACACAATTCTGATTGTACCAAGTGTTACAAAAATGGATTGTGCGAACTGCAAAATCTGGCATCTGAGTACAAGATTATGACCCAGGATTTTATCGAACTATACAAAGAGAAGAAACATACCATTGACAACATCTCTCCAAGCATCGTGAAGGACGACAGCAAATGCATCAGATGTCAGCGTTGTGTAAGAACCTGCGAGGAGCTTCAGGGTGTCAATGCCCTTTCGGTTGCATACAAAGGTCATGAGATGAAGATTTCGACTTTTTATGAAAAATCGATGAACGATGTGGTCTGCACCAATTGCGGTCAATGCATCAACCGATGTCCTACCGGTGCATTGGTCGAAAAAAATTACATCGAAGAGGTTTGGGACGCTATTTCAAATCCTGATCTGCATGTGGTGGTGCAGACGGCGCCAGCCGTCAGAATTGGCCTTGGAGAAGAGATGGGCTATCCGGTAGGGACCAGGGTTACCGGGAAAATGGTCTCGGCTCTCAAAAGGCTTGGCTTCGACGCTGTGCTGGACACAGATTTTACTGCGGATCTGACCATATTGGAGGAAGGAACAGAACTTTTAGGCCGGCTTAAAAAAGCGCTTGTCAACAAGGATACCAGCGTTGCGCTTCCCATGGCCACCTCCTGTTCACCCGGCTGGATCAAATACATCGAACACATGTATCCGGAGTATTTACCCCACTTATCTACATGCAAATCACCGCAACAGATGTTCGGCGCATTGTTGAAAACCTACTATGCTAAGGCCCGCAACATCGAACCAAAGAAAATTGTCTCTGTGTCAATAATGCCTTGTACCGCCAAAAAATTTGAAGCGGCCAGAACGGAAATGCATGACAGTGGCTATAGGGATGTGGATTATGTGCTGACTACCCGCGAGTTGGCTATCATGATCAAACAGGCCGGAATAAGTTTTAACCAACTCGAAGAGATGGAGTTTGACCGTTTGATGGGTGAATCGACCGGAGCTGCCGTCATTTTTGGCGCTACAGGCGGTGTGATGGAGGCAGCCCTGAGAACTGTGTATGAAATTGTGACAGGCAGGGAGATTCCTTTCAAGAATCTGGCCGTCTTGCCTATCAGGGGAATGGAGGGAATCAAATTCAGCAGCGTCAAGATTGAAAATACCATTGAGGAATGGAAATTTCTGGAAGGAGTCGAGCTAAAATATGCGGTAGCCCATGGCTTAACAAACGCTAAAAAAGCCATGGATATGATCAAGGCAGGCACGGCCGATTTTCATTTTCTGGAAGTAATGGCCTGTCCGGGAGGATGCCTTGGAGGTGGCGGCCAGCCTATCCCAACGAATTTCGAGATACGGAAAAAAAGAGCCGCGGCCATTTATGCCGAAGACCTTGGAAAACCGATTAGAAAATCGCACGAAAATCCTGAAGTGATTAAAATTTACAAAGATTTTCTTGGCGAACCACTGGGTGAATTATCTCATAAACTTTTACATACTTCTTATCAAGTAAGGGAAAGAACATAGTCTGGGAACTCTTTTTGCTGTATATTTGCAGTTCAAAATTACGTCATGGGAGTTGCTGGAATCAGAGATTGGAAAAAAGGGATTGTTCATAACGAAGAAATTGATAAATACCTGCTTAATGGCAAAGATTACATTGACGATCAGTCCATTTTCTCAGTTCTGAAACGTCAATCTGATCCGGATCCCGTTTTTATCAGGGATATTCTACAGAAGTCACTTTCCATTAAAACCCTTCATCCTGACGAGACTGCGGCTCTTTTGCAGGTCAGGGATCCTGAGCTCTGGCAGGAGATTAACAGGACAGCCCTTGAGGTAAAAAAGAAGGTTTATGACAACCGCATCGTTTTCTTCGCCCCCCTCTATTGCGCCAATTATTGTGTCAACAATTGCGCCTACTGTGGTTTCCGCGAAGCCAATAACCTGGAGGTAAGACGTATCCTTACCATGGAAGAGGTTAAACAGGAGACGATTTCTGTTTTACACGAAGGTCACAAGCGGTTGATACTGGTCTTTGGTGAACATCCTTCCACGGATGTGGACTACATGGTGGATTGCATCAAAACAGTCTATTCGGTAAATGACATTGCGCCAAAATCTGGTCAGCCGACAAATATCCGTCGTGTGAACATCAACGCGGCTCCCATGGAGATGGCCAAACTCAAAAAACTGAAAGAGGCCGGGATCGGGACCTACCAGGTATTTCAGGAAACTTATCACCGCGAAACGTTTGCAAAAGTTCATCCGGCCAATACCCTGAAAGGCAATTACCGCTGGCGTCTTTATGCACTTCACCGTGCCATCGAAGCCGGAGTTGATGATGTCGCCATTGGTGCACTTTTCGGATTGTATGACTGGAAATTTGAAGTCATGGGATTGTTGCACCATACCCTGGATCTGGAACGTCATTTTGGCATCGGACCGCATACCATCTCCTTTCCCCGCATGACACCGGCATCCGGATCCTGGTTAAGCAATCATTCTGATTATCATGTTTCTGACGAAAATTTCAAAAAATTGGTTGCGGTATTGCGTCTTTCGGTTCCAACAGCCGGATTGATCGTGACCGCGAGGGAAAAAGCGGCCATCAAGCAGGAGGTCCTTCAACTGGGCTGCACTCAAACTGATGCCTCGACACGGATTGGAATCGGCGCCTACAGTGACCAGAAAATGGAGTTCAACCAGGACAACAAACAATTTACCATCGGCGATCCTCGCGATCTGGATGCTGTAATTCAGGAGGTTGGCAAGCTGGGTTATATATCCTCCTTCTGCACAGCAGGATACAGGTGCGGCCGAACCGGAGAGACCATCATGGGAATGCTCAGCCATTGCGAAGAGCGTAAATTCTGCAAGCTAAATGCGGTCCTGACCTACCGTGAATACCTCAATGATTATGCATCGCCTGAGACAAAAATCATAGGAGAAGAGTTGATTAAGAAAGAGTTGGCAGAAATTGAAGACTCGACCTATTTTCAACAAAAACCTCACCTTCTTGCCAGATTCCGTGAAGATTACGGGTATATTCAGGGTGGGCAAAGAGATCTGTACCTTTAAAATAAATATAAAATTCTCACTTTTGAAATATGGAAACACAATCAGGATTTGCAAAATTTCAAAATCTATTCGTCGCAATGGTCATTCCTATCGCCTTTGTGATTTCGCTATTCGTATTCTTTTTCGTCATGGGAGCCCCCTCCAATTTCCAGGGAAACAGCTCTGCCAACAATCCCATGCAGGGTAATTATCTTGGTATGATTTACAAGGGAGGTTACATCGTTCCCATTCTGATGACTTTGCTAATTATCGTATTAACATTTTCACTTGAGAGATATTACACCATCAAAAAAGCGTATGGGAATCTCCCTCCGGTTAAGTTTGTGGCAAAATTAAAAGTTTATCTTGCGGCAGATGATATCAAGGGTGCCAAGGCCGAATGTGACCGGGTTCAGGGATCTGTAGCTAGTGTGGCAAAGTCGACACTCGACAAATACGAGCAGATGGGAAAGGATAAAATCATGACCAAAGAGCAGAAAATCCTGGATATCCAAAAAAATATTGAGGAGGCAACCTCTCTTGAACTTCCAAGTCTGGAGGAGAATTTGCCAGCTCTGGCCACCATTACCTCCCTGGCAACCCTGATGGGATTGTTGGGAACTGTTTTGGGAATGATACGCTCATTTGCCGCTATGGCCAATGCCGGAGCCCCGGATTCGGTCGCACTTGCAACCGGTATTTCTGAAGCATTGGTAAATACTGCTTTTGGAATCGGATCTGCTGCCATCGCGATGGTTGCCTACGGTTATTTTACAACCCGGATTGACAAGCTGACCTATGCCATCGATGAAGCAGGATACAGTATTGCGCAGACTTTTGCCGCAAAACACTGAAAAATTGGTAATCA
>JANYJT010000187.1 GCA_025358395.1 Bacteroidia bacterium | reverse complement strand
TAATTCTATTTAAACAACCCCTCCAATCCAAATTTCTTTACTGCATCCTGCAAGGTCGATTTTGCCTTTTTTGAAAATTCTTTGGCAACCAGGTCTTTGGCTTCTGAAAGGTCTACCTTAACATCGGGCTTTTTGAAGTTGCCAACCACATTGATCTTAATTGGGTATTTGTCGATGTTTTCTGCTCCGGGTACCATTCCAATGAGTTTGGTTACATCAGCTGCCAAATCGTTTTTGTTGACTTTGAAATCGAACTGGTAGTTCAGGTCAAGTGCCAGACTCTGGCTGCCTGAAATTGTGACTTCCTGATTGGCAACTTTCGTGGTAAAAGGAGTGATGGATAAGGCACCATTGGTCAGCACGACATTGCTGGCAAAATCATTGACTTTCACATTGGTAAACAAATCCTTCCTGAAGTATTTACCGATCTCACCAAACATGTTTCCTCCGACCAGTTCCAGATTTTTGATCGAAATCAAACCGCTCCCGTTCAGTGTTTCAAAATATGGTGCATAATCCCTGCCCAGCTTTCCACTCAGCGACATTCCTGACAGGAAGGTCCCCTTGCTGTTTCCTGCAACGGGTAAAATATGTCTGACCAAACCAACAGATTGATAGGCTGTTGGCAAATCAAAATCTTTGATATCTATTTTAAAGTTGAAATCGGCAGGCATCAGTTCTTTGGCCGCATAGACTCCTGATACGACCATCCTTCCTTTGAGAAGGTTCATGGATAGTTGGTCTAAATTAAGTTTTTGGTCCTTGATGACAAGCCTTCCGGTCGTTCCCCTGATCTCCATTTTGCTGTAAAGCATCCTGTCGACATCAGCCTGAACAGTCAGGTCAATTCTTGGTGGAAGGACATAAGGCTCGCGGTTGAGGGTGTCAGTTGGCTGGGTACTGCCGCCATTCATCAATTGCGTTACATCCAGCAATTCCGATTTTAATTTGATATTGCCAAGGATGGTTCCACTGTTTAGCAGGTAAGCCCAATAATTTGAGAAATTACCATCTACCGTGAAATCGCTTTGACCGAGCTTTCCTTTCATGGATGAAATAGTCACCTCTTTGGAGTCGAAAGCGAGACCAGCAGAGGCTACTCCAATTCGTTCCGGAAAAGCAGGTGAACGGTAAGAAAAATCCCTCACATGGAGAGATCCCCTGGTCTGAAAATTATCATATTCGCCTTTATCAATAGCCGAGTATGGGCCGTTGAAATGAATATTGGCCGTCATCAACCCCGCAATTTCCATGGAGTCGATGGGAATGGTCTTTTTCAGCGAAGAGAAATCAAGCTCGCCAATTACTTCTCCCATCAGGACTGGATTGCTAACCGGAGTGGCAACATTTAGATTGGCAACCAGCAGGCGACCGGCAACCAGGGCCTCCATTTTAGGTATGGAAATTTTAAGCGAATCCAATGTTCCCTGTGGTTTCCTCATACTGGCCGCAATTTGGATTTTGCTGATTTCATTTGGCATAGATGGATACTTTAACCTTCCGTCAGTCAGTTTTAAATCAGCAGTTAAGGCAGGGAAGGTTACATCAGAATAGGTGCCCTTTAACGTTCCGGTAAAAGACAAATTTCCTTCTTTTTCATAGGATTTTAATTTTTGCTGCTGTGCAAATGGTAGAAATCCTATCAGCTCTTTGAGTGAAGAACCCTTTGACGAAAAGGTGAGGTCATACAGATCTTCTTTGTTGCCCATCACAAAATTTCCCTGCATTTCCAATGGCAGCTGGTTGATCATGAATTTATTGTCTAGAAACCGAAAACTCAATTGATCGAAGTTGGCTTGAATGGCGCCTTCACCACTTACTTTCATACTGCTAATCAGTTGCTTGCCATTGTACTTGAAAAAAATGCTATCTGTTGAACCACTGAAATTCAGCTTGCTATCGTTACCTTTCAGATAACCTGAGAGGTTGAAATTTCCGCCTTTGAAACCGGCTATCATCTTTGAACCTTCATCCCGGTAAGTGAGTTCGGTGTTAATCAGTTGTATTTTTGACAGGTCAATCTCCATGGCCTTTTTGCCTTGAGCACCAGTCTTATCCCCTGAAGGTTTGGTAATATCCCAATTGGCTTTCCCGGTAGGGGAGACCAGAAAATTGAATTTAGGGTTTTTCAGGTTGATTTCTGAAACTGTGATACCGGAGCTTTTCCATAAGGAGGAAAGGGAAACGGAGGTTGACAAGGTTTCTACCTGCACAAGTCTTGTCTCCTTAAAATCGTCGATACCTGTGATTGTAAATTCTTTCAACCGAACTTCCAATTGAGGAAAACTGCTGAATAATGAGACCTCTGCCTCCTTGAAGTCAAGTTTTGCCAATAGGGATTCGTTGGCCATCTGCTTCACTTTGGCAATGATCTTGCCTTCAAAGAGAATGGGAATCAGGATGATGCTTACAATCAAGGCCAGGGCAATTCCGGCTGCAACAAGGAATATTTTGTTTTTTCTCATTTTGTAATTGTTTATTCTAATGACAAGATCATTTTCCTCAACATGAACAGCGCGGTTTGTCCGGTTCGAATGATGTTCCTTTCGCGGTCATTGCCAAAATTGTATAATTGAGAAATGACCTGGTTCCTATGGGCTATCGCAATCCAAACTGTTCCAACCGGTTTTTCCGCTGTTCCATCACCTGGTCCGGCAATACCTGAAGTGGCCACAGAAAAATTGGTATTCATCAATCGGCAAGCTTCGGTAGCCATTTTTTCAACCACTTCTCGGCTCACTGCACCATATCTGGCAAGGGCCACCTCATCTACGCCAAGTAATTTACGCTTAATTTCGTTCGAATAGGCAACTACCGAACCCTTGAAGTATAGGGAGCTTCCCGGGTTTTCCGTAAAAAGTCTGGCGATCGCACCTCCTGTGCAACTCTCAGCAGTTGAAACGGTCCATCCCTTTTCTGTCAGGATTTTGCCAATGGTTCCTGCCGGAGATTCGTCATCAAAGCCATATATGTTGGCTTTGATCAATCGCTCCAATGCCTCAATCCGAACCGCCACATCTGCTTCCATTTCCAAGAGGTCTTTTCCCCTTGCCGACAAGCGCAGTCTCACCCCCTGCGGACTCGGCAAGTATGCCAGTTTGATGTATTCAGGCAACGCATCTTCCCATTCGGCGATCTTTTCTGCCAGCATCGATTCGGGCAAACCCTGAGTCAATACTGTTCGGTGAAAGATCGTGGAAGTTTGAAAATGAGTTCTGAGATATGGCAGAATTTCGAATTCCATCAGGTACTTCATTTCGTAAGGAACGCCGGGCATGAAAATAAATGAGCATCCCTCTTTTTCAAGCAGAAGACCAGGAGCGGTTCCCAGCTTGTTCTGAAAAACCCGACTGATTTCCGGAATAAGCGCCTGGTCGCGGTTCAGACGATTCAAAGCTATTCCCCTCTTGCTGAGCAAATCCTCTATATTTTGAAGTACCGAGGAGTTTGGTACAAGCCTTGTTTTAAAATAGGAGCAGATGGTATCTTTCGTCTTGTCATCCTTCGTAGGGCCCAATCCACCTGTGACCAGAACAAGATTCACTCTTTTGGCCGATTCGGTAAATGACTCAATAATATGTTCAGGATCATCCGAAATGCCGGTAATCTGACGAACATTTATTCCTTCTTCGTTCAATTTCTGAGCCATCCAGGCTGAATTGGTGTCAACGATTTGTCCGATGAGAATTTCGTCGCCGATGGTGATGATGTCTATGTTCAT
>JANYJT010000164.1 GCA_025358395.1 Bacteroidia bacterium | reverse complement strand
AACGCGAATATGCTTCGCTGGAAGCAATATCGGATAATTATGAAAAAGCTGTTGTTTCACTCGATGACCTTTCACTGCCTTCCAATAAAGGTATCAGGCATATTCAGGCATGGAAATTACATGAAATGCTCTAAAAAAATTAAGTCCGTCCCATTATCTTTTGACATTTTTTTATGCCGTATCGGAGCCAGTCGGAGTTATCGTGTTTCAGGGGGTAAAAGAAGGTCCAGAGATGACCGTCAAAGGCTTTTCTGATCTTATCTTCGGTGAGTTCGAAAATGTCGATATAAGCCAACCCGGTATAGCAACTGAATATAAATATGTCCCGCACCTGGGATAACCGGGCTGAAGGGAATTTCTTTGCATAAAGAATATCCAGTTCGTCCTGATTAAGGTACCCCCGATTCACTTTGTCGTACCGAAATCGAAAGCTGCCAAACGGGTCTGTAAAACTAAGTCCGTTGTTTTTAGCAAAATATAAAATCGTCCGAACCCGTTGAAGAAATTTTAAGGTGGAATTATGGTTGCATTCGGTATTGTTCCGGATATACAAATAAAACTCATCGACAAAAGAAACTGTTATTTCATTTATCGGCATGTCGGAAAGTTTATATCGCTGGTTCATAAACTCAGCCAGCCGTTCGCGAGTAAGAAGATAGCGGCTATAAGTTCAAAGGGTAGAGGTCGTTCCGACTTTCAATTTGTATTGGTCGTTATATTTGTCGAAATACAAAATAATTGTTTGTTCCTGTTCCTCAAGCCCAAGGAAAATGTTTCTTAGCCTTTCAGAGGTCACATGCCCATCAATGCTCATAAATTTGTTATAATGCACGTTTAGCGATGAACCTATGTTTTCAAGTAACCTGTTCAGGTTTCTCGCTTCGGCAACCTGGCCTTTTTTGTGACCCCGGTGGGATTCGAACCCACGACCCATTGATTAAGAGTCAATTGCTCTACCAGCTGAGCTACGGAGTCATTTTTTTATTGAGGTGCAAACATACGATAAAAATCGATCTTGGCCTAGATTTTATTGTGAAGATTTCGATGCAATGATGAATTACTTCTTCTGAGAATTATTTGTCCTCCCGAAAGTCTTTTAATTTTAGATTCCAAGGACGATATTGGGACTGATATCCAGTTTTACACAGATTTCGCGGGCAACTTTCAAGGTGGGTTCACTTTTCCCGTTTAGGTATTCACTCACCCGCGATGGACTGACCCCGATTATTTCTGATAATTTGACCTGGGTTAGTTCTCTTTCATACATCTTTAACTTCAAAACCTCCGGGAGCGTAGGCGTTGCAATCGGAAAATGTGCCTCATCATAATCGGCAACAAGATTTGATAGTAATTCTAATTCCACCAGGTTCCTGTCATACAATGGAGTGCTCTCATTAACCAGAGGCAAAAGTTCCTCTATCCTTTCCATGGAGGCTTTGTACTGTCTTTCTGTTTCAATTTTCGTCACGGCCTAAATATTTTTGCAATCAATTGTATTGTACTCACTGTGTGAACCGATAAATCGGATGTAAACCATCTTTATTTGAAATTTTATGACCACCACCAAACGGTATTCATTACCCTTTAAATTAAATACATAGTGCTGATTTCCTACATTGTCAACACCATTAAAATCCTTCTTAATGTCAGCAAAGAATTGCCAATCAGCACAACTGGTTCTGGTGTACCAGTTCTCTATGGCAGTTTTGGCATCCGGCCTTCCAGCGTAAAATTTCACCAGCGTCCGGTGTGCTATAACCCTCATAGGTCAGTTGTCATATCTCACAAAGTTAATTAAAATGTTTTGGTATGCAAAATATTATTCTAAATTATAGAATAATTCACGATTGCTTTTTCTATTTCCAAAGGAGCGTCATTCCAGAACTTTCAGCTGTCTTAATACCATGAAGGTCACAATCCTTGAATGGCTTCACCATATCCGGCTGGGAGAAGGCTTCCCGGTAGCAAATCAGACAGAGAAAAAATAGTATGAAACGCATGAAAATCAAACGTTTAATGTGCTCAAAAATTGCGGAGCTTTCCTGTTGGCCGATTTTTGTTCATAGGCATATCCAATGGCTACAAGCAGCGGTTCTGTAAAGGCCTGGCCCAAAAACGCCAGTCCAATTGGCAAGCCACTCAGAAATCCCATGGGTACAGTAATGGACGGATACCCCAAAATGGCGGCAGGGGTATATGCCCCATAGCCTGTCCAGTGATCACCATTGATGACATCGTTGCACCAGGGTGTTCCCGTAGCCGGACCGCACAGCGCATCCAGATCTTTGGAAAGGAACAACTCATCAATAAACGTTTTCAGTTTAGCCAGTTTCTCATTGGCCGCCAGGTATTCCTTGCTGTTCAGGTTCCCCCTGAGCTCGGAACTTTCCAGGATCTCCTGTTTAAACCAAGGCATCACAGTCGATTCATTCTGTTTATTGAACTCAATGATATCCTTCAAAGTCTTGTTCGTAGTATTGGCAGTTGCGAGGTAATTGTTGAGTCCGTCTTTGAACTCGAACTCCAACCGCTCCAATTCAGCTTTCCCAAATTCCGCTGTTTTGGCCATAAACTCTACTTCCACAATCGTTGCCCCTGCTTGTTCCATCTGAGTCAACGCTTGTTTCAGCAACCTGTCAATTCCTTCATGCTGCTTGAGAAATGTCTTCTCTACCCCAATCCTTTTCCCTTTCAAACTGTTTGCATCCAGGTATTTGCAGTAGTCGTCCTGCGGATTCCTATTTTTAACGGAGGAAACATCTTTAGGGTCCTTTCCTGTCAGGGTATTGAGCAAAAGGGCGGCATCTGCCACGGTACGAGCCAGCGGTCCTGCGGTATCCTGTGTTACTGAGATTGGAATGATTCCGGTCCGGCTCACCAGTCCGATGGTGGGTTTGATTCCAACCACCCCATTCATCGATGCCGGACACGAGATAGAGCCGTCCGTTTCAGTGCCAACGGCTACAACGCAAAGATTGGCTGAAACAGCCGCGCCTGATCCTGAGCTGGATCCACAGGGGTTGCGATCCAGGATATATGGGTTTTTGGTCTGTCCCCCGCGACTGCTCCATCCACTTGATGAACGGGTAGATCTGAAGTTGGCCCATTCGCTCAGATTCGTTTTGCCCAGAATAACGGCTCCTGCAGCCCTTAACCTGGTTACCACAAAGGCATCTTCTTTTGCCACATTGCCTGTCAAGGCCAGTGAACCTGCCGTAGTTTGCATTTTGTCGCCACTGTCGATGTTGTCTTTGATCAGCACAGGGATTCCGTGCAATGGTCCCCTGGATTTTCCCGCTTTGAACTCTTTATCCATTCTTTCCGCGATCGTGAGCGCATCCGGATTGATTTCGATGACCGCATTAAGCATCGGACCGGCTTTGTCAATTTCCTGAATCCGCGAGAGATAGATTTTAGTCAGCCCGGCATAGCTAAGCAACCCGGATTTTACCTTTTCCTGCAATTGCATGACCGACAATTCGTCGACATTTACTTCATCTGAGGAAACTTTTCCTTTATCCGTCTTTTGAGTGAACCGGCAGGAGGTTAGCGGTAAGCATACTACCGTGATGCCTGTAAAAAGGCTATTTCTGACAAAATTTCTTCTTTCCATCGTTCCTATTTTTTCAATTAATATTTGATGTAATCCAATTTATTTTTCCAACCTTATAATAATGGCCACATTAATCGGTTACCACCTTGTATTTTTTCAAAAAATCCGGATCTACCTCAACCCCGGATCCCGGACCTGTCGGGACTTTGATGCTCCCATCCTCAATCAATAAAGATGAGCTTTTGCATTCCAGCGGCAGCTCTTTGTTGTCCCCTTTGAATTCGTGAAACGCTCCGGCGTTGGGCAACGTGGAGACAAAATGCATCATGTAGAGGTATCCCATTCCACCGGAGATGTGCGGTGTGCAGGTTTTACCCAGGGCGGCTGCCATGCGTGCAACCCGTGTAGATCGGATCATCCCACCGAAATAGTAGACATCGGGTTGTACAATCTGAAGGGCATCATGCGCTATCAGCCACCTGAAATTGTGCATGCTCGCTTCCTGTTCGCCGCCCGAAATGGGAATTGTGAGGGTGTCGGCTACCTGTTTGGTCTCCTCGTACCAGTCGAACGGAACCGGTTCCTCGAAAAGATCGTATTTGTATTCCTGAAGCATTTTTCCGATACGGATCGCTTCATTGGCATCGTACGACCCGTTGGAATCGGCAAAAAGATGCATCTCATCCCCAAATATTTTCCGCACAAGCGGAATCAGCTTTTCTGATCTGCCTGCCGGAAATTCAGGATGGCTCATTCGTCCGCCAACCTTGAATTTCAGCGCCTTGGTTTTCGATGCAGATACTTCCTGCTGAAGGTGCCGGAGTACCTCTTCTCCTTCAATATCCCGTTCGCTGTTGGCCTGGTAAAATGCTACCGTCGGATGATGGATCTCCCCAATCAGCTGCCCCATCGACTGTCCGGCGATGTGTCCAAGCATATCCAGAATGGCAAATTCGATGGTGGCTACCGGCACCCAAAGCGCCAGACTCTGAAATTTATAGTTGCTCTGGTACACGTATACCTCTTCAAACAAAGCTTCCAGGTCCCGGGCATCTTTCCCGATGAAATAGGGTTGCAACCGGTTCACAAACACCGGATAGAACGATTTCATCGGACCATCGTTCGCGAAAGACCATCCCTCAGCCCCATCTTTGGATCGTACCCTGCAAAGGAAACTATTCTTGTACCGAAGCAATTCAAGCGATTCAATGATCACAGGAGCCTTGAAAAGCTCCTTTTTCAACACAGGTTTCAGCAGGATCTCATCTAGTTTGGCATAGGTTGAGCCAATGTCAGCTTTTGGACCAGACTTGGATTCAGGAGCCGATCCAAATGTTGAACCAGGCAAAGTTGCCGCGAGTCCGCCGGTCAAAGAGGCTGTAATAAATTTTCGTCGGGAGGTGTGCATGATTTTGATATAAAAGTTAGTTAGTGCCAATTGATATGGCTATCCACAAGTCCATAGGAAAGCCTTTCAAACCAATGTAAATTTATCAATTTTATAAATAAGACCGAGTCAATGTGAGGGTATTTTTTACGAGCTATAAAGCCCTCCTTGCCTTCCAGGTCGTGGCAAAAGTGGCAAAAGCCACCACCGTTACTGAGCTGACGGGCATCAGAATGGCAGCAACGACGGGCGAGAGTTGTCCCGAAAGGGCATAGGACAATCCGACGATGTTGTAGAGAAAAGAGATGGCAAAACTGATTTTAACGATGCGCAACGACTGGTGCGCAAAAAGGATGAAGCGGTAGAGCCGCCCCAGTTTGGAGGCATCCACAATGGCATCCCCGGCAGGGGAGAAGTGGTAAATATCATCCGCGATAGAGAGGGCTACTTCGCTTTGCAGGAAAGCCCCGGCATCGTTGAGTCCGTCGCCGGTCATCAGTACATTTTTGCCTTTTTGCTGCAACGCCCGGATAAATTCCATCTTCTGCTGCGCCTGCTGATTGAAATGCATCTTTGAAGCATCAAAATATTGAGACAGTTTCCCTCGCTCGGAATCATTGTCGCCCGACAGGAGGTAGATATCAAAGCGCCCCTTCAACTCGCTCATCAGTGTATCAAATCCTTCCCGGTACTGGTTTTCGATGGTGAAATATCCCTTTACCTGCCCGCCAATAGACAGATAGACACACGATGCCTGGTTCACTGTATCTTTAGCAGAACCGGTCACAAATTCCATAGAACCCATTTTATATGAGTCGCCACCGACTTTGCCAAATATTCCTCTTCCAGGTATTTCAACAAAACCCTCGGTTGGGATCGGGTCGATACTCTGGTAGTTTCTGGCGATGGCATTGCTTAAAGGATGAGTGGATTGCCGGGTTAGAGCGAAAACAGCGCTTATTTCCATGTCTGTCAGCTTATCCCCAACAAACTGAATTTTGTTAACATCCGGTTTGGTGATGGTGCCTGTCTTGTCAAAAACGATGGTGTCGATCCGGGCTAGCTTTTCTATGACTGTGGTATTCTTCAAATAGATTCCTTTTTTGCCAAAAATGCGCATAGCGCTGCCCAGCGTGAAGGGAAGCGACATCGAGAGCGCGCAGGGGCAAGCGACGATCAGTACGGAGGTAAATACCTTCAGGGCTTTGTGAAGATCTTCGTGCCAAACCCACCAGCTAAATCCGAGCAGTGCCAAGACCAGAATAACAATGGAAAATGATACGCTTAACCTGTCGGTCAAGTTGACGAACGATTTGGATGCTTGCGTTTTCTCCTCCTCCTGATTCCAAAGCTGAGTGAGATGGCTCTGTTTGACCGTTTTTTCAACCCTGACGGTTATCGCGCCACCGGTCTGGCGTCCGCCGGCATAGATAAAGTCGCCAACGCTCTTGCGGATTGTGGTCGATTCTCCTGTGACGAAACTATAGTCAATCAGGGCCGTACCGCTTACCAGGATGGCATCTGCCGGAATAAGCTCTTTGTTCCGGATCAGCAATTCATCCCCGACAGCGATCTCTTCGAGCAAGGTGCTCTGCTCAACATGATCCACCATCCTGCTTACCGCGACAGGGAAATAGGATTTGTAATCACGGTCAAAAGTAAGGGCTTCATAGCTTTTGCTCTGGTACCATCTACCAAGCAGCAAAAAGAAGAGGAATCCCGCGAGGGAATCGGAATAACCGGGTCCCCGCAAAGTAAAAACATCAAAAGTCGTAACCGAAAATAGAGTAATGATCCCGATGGCTATGGGGAGATTGATGTTGATGATCCCCCGTTTCAGACTTTGCCACGCAGAAATCAGGTAGTCACTACCGCTGTAAAAGACCAGTGGAATCAGCAGGAAATAACTCATAAAATAGAGGAATGTACCAAGCGATTCGCCCAATGGCTTGTGGTTCAGGTATTCCGGCAGACTGTAAAGCATCACATTACCGAAGACAAATCCGGCTACGCCGATTTTGTACAACAAAGTTTTGTTACCGGAAACCGCCTTCTTTTTCTCGAGTGTCTGCTGAGAAATATCGGGGATATAATGAATGCTTACCAGCAATTCAATCAATTGACGGAGTGTAATTTCCGAATTCTTGAAAGTGATTGTGACCTTCCTTGCAATGAAATTCACCGTGGAATTGAGGATGCCGGGATTGATTTTGTTGAGGTGTTCGAGCAGCCAGATGCACGAAATGCAGTGAATAACAGGAATGTACAGTGTTGTTTTGGCGATATCCCCTTCATTGAATTCGTACAATTTGGCCTGCACCTCCTCCTTGTCCAGAAATGCATATTTGCTGTCGTAAGTCAGATCTTCGAGTTTAATCCCGGGAGTCTTCTCCAGCGAATAGTACTGTGTTAGTTTGTTTTCATGGAGAATGCCGTACACAAGACTGCAGCCATTGCAGCAAAAACGGTTGTCCTGAACAACAACAGGAACTATGCCGCAATCGGCTCCACAATGAAGACATTGGTTATCAGATAACATAGGCGTGATCAAATTACCTCATTGAGGGATTACTTTATTTTAACAGTATCCTTCTGACAGCAGGCGTTTTCGACCGCTTTCTTAACGCCGGCACTGTCAACTTTCATTTGAACCGTGGGGGTTAGCTTCTCTTTCGGCGGACTCAAATAAGGAATTCCCAAACTTAAACCTCTGAGGATAAATATTATTCCGATCATTATGACAACAACCGGCACAACTTTGTTTATCTTTTTTCGTATGGTCTGACTGACGACGTTTCCCAACAAGGAAATAACCAGCAGCATAGGAAGCGTGCCCAATCCGAAAAGGACCATGTATCCGACTGACAAAAAAATATCAGCAGTTCCAATGGCTCCGGCTATGGCCAGATATATGAGGCCGCAGGGTAGCAGTCCGTTGAAGATCCCGATCAGGAAAAGCGCCTTGTTGTTTTTTTCCTGAAACAACCGCTGCATCCCTTTCCTGACAGGGCTGAAAATTGAAATGCTATTTCCGATGGTGAATTTCTTAAACAGGGAAGGCAAAATGACGGACAATATCATTAAGGCTCCGATGGCGATAGAGATGACTTGTTGATAGCCCAGGAATTTAAAACCCGCTCCAATCAGACCGAAAAGAGCACCCATAAAGCTGTAAGTCAATATTCTGCCCAAGCTCCAGAAGGTACTTCCCAGGATTTTCTGAAAGATCGTCTTTCCCCTCAATGGCAAGCTCAGCGCAATCGGACCGCACATTCCAACGCAATGCAGGCTGCCCATCAGGCCGAGGAGGAAGGCGGTTATCAAAATCGTCATATGATCGATAATTGTTTTTTAAGAAGTACTTAGAATACTTAGAGTACTTCGAGTACTTAAAGTTAGAGAAAACCGAATGGGAGCACTGAAGCTACAGGCACTCTAAGTATTCTAAGTACTTTAAGTACTCCAAGTACTTCCTCATTCAACATCCAATGTCTTCGTCACACTATACTTCTCATTCCTGAGGTTCCATGCCAGCGAGACCTGGTACCGGCCATGAAAGAGCTTTTCAGTTTTGATCAGAAAAGGTGATTCGGAGGCTTTGAATCCAAGACGCAAATCTTTCGTCTTGTCTGACGACCGAAAAAAGTACACGAATACAGAATCTCCGGATAAAGTAAGTCCTTTGCTCAGATCTATTTGCACCTGATTACCACTCTTATTGATTTGAATGCTATCCCGGTAAGCAACCGATCTTTTGTTGATGTTGATCTGATCAGTGTAATTTGCCCCTTTTTGGTAATAGTCGTCCGACATCAGGTCATTGTTTTGCCTCATGGCGAAAAAGACAAACGAAAACACCCAGATAAAGAAGATCGCAAAGAAAATAATCAATCCATTTCCCCAGTTCAACTTCATATTTAGTTTCAATTTTTAATTACTTTTTCTGGTCCCTTGCTCCAGGAAAATCTCCGGCAAAAGCTCCAGTAGATATGTAATCTGCCGGTGAATAAATCGTTATTCCCTGTTCATTGTTCACACTTCGTTCTTCAAGGCCCCAGGAAATTGGTTGTGACGGTCTCTTTGAGCTCGCTCCCATTGAACAAACCAATTTTACAAACGGTCTCCCGGCCGGTAAGATTACCCTTTTTAAGCTTAATAATCATCACCTCTTTCAATTTGCCATTTGGCGGAAGAACAACTTTGTTGTCTGCGATGCTAAGCTCACCATTGGGAAAATCAAGCAACCGAAGAGTCAGTTCCAATGGTTCGTCCCCCTTGTTTAGAAACATGATTTGGTAAATATTGGAAAAAGTATTTTCGTCAAGTTTTTGATATAGAGTTCCTTGTGCGCGCCACAGGGTAACGTCGATGATGGTTCTTCTTCCCGCCGTGAAGGCTAAAATTATCATAAGTATCACCAGCACAGCGGTGTAGGCTATGGATCTGGCATTTAACAAGGATCGCTTACCGATTTCCACCCCCTGAACAGAATCGTACCTGATCAGGTTATATGGCTTGCCGATTTTTTTCATCACCAGGTTACACTCATCGATGCAGGCAGCACAATGGATGCATTCCAGCTGTGAACCATTTCTAATATCAATCCCGGTAGGGCAGACAGAAATACACTGCAAACAGTTGATGCAGTCTCCTCCTTCAGAAACCTTGGAATTTCTGGGTTCACCACGTTTGTAGTCATAGATGACAGAAATGGAGTTGTTGTCGAGCAACACTCCCTGCATCCTGCCATAGGGGCAAAAAAGGGTGCAAATCTGCTCTCTGAAGTAGGAATATACCCAGTAATAAAAAATGGAGAGGGCCATCATAATAAGGAACCCTGCGAGATGGTCACTGACGGGCTCGGTTGCGATTTTTAACAACTGTTCCGGTCCAATGAACCACAACAAAAACACATTGGTAAAGAAGATCGAGACAAGAATGTAAACCGTATGTTTGGCCAACATTCTGATCAGGGAAGTATTTGAAGGATCAAGCTTCTTCTTGCCTTTCCTGCCGTTTCCGTCAAAGAGAAATTCAATTTTGCGGTAAACCAGCTCCAAAAAAAGCGTCTGAGGGCAAGCCCAGCCACAAAATAATCTCCCGAAAACCACTGTGAACAGTACAATGGAGACCACAGCAACTGCCATTACCAGAGCCAATATGTAGGTGTCCTCGGCGAAGACCATCAACCCGAAAATATAAAATTTTCGGTTGAGGATGTCGAGCATCATGAAGGGATGTCCGTGGATTTTCAATAACGGTGCAAGAACCAAAAAGAGAATTAAGGCATACCCAACGATATTTCTTCGTGTATACCATTTCCCTTTTGGTTGTTTGGCATTGATCCGCTTTCGTTGACCCGAAGCGTCAATGTTGATTGGTCGGTCCCGAAAATCCTGATCGTTGTTTTTATCCATGCAGGTTATTTACACTCAACTCCTTGTGGCGCTTTGGCATTTGGAGGATTTGATCCTGCTAAGGTACCTAAAATATAGGCAATAACACTCTTCATTTGTGCTTCAGTCATCATTGCTTTATAAGGAGCCATGCCTTTTTCAGGTACGCCATCGGTGATTACTTTCAGCAAATCTGCCGGTTTGCAACCATGAATCCAGAATTTGTCGGTCATGTTTGGGCCAATGGCATTTCCTTCGCCTTTGGTTCCATGACAAGCAATGCATCCTTTTTCCACAAAGATCTTTGCACCCTCAGCCATTTGCTCCTTGGTGAATACAAAGGCAGCGTTCATATCAGAAGGAATCTGATTAAATGGTTGTTTTCCTGCCATGGCTATCTGCTTGTTGTACTCACTTATCTGGTCCCTTCCGTTGTTTGGATAACCGAAATATTGAACAGCATAGAAAAGGGAAAAGCCGATAGTCCCAAGAAACAATAATAGTACCCAATATGGTGACGGGTTATTTAATTCTGTGATTCCGTCATAGTTGTGATCGGCAAAAAGTTTATCATCCTGCGTATTGTTGTTCATGTCTCTTTATTTATTAACTGTTGTAACTAACGGCTTTATCAATATGAATGTTTATTTAATTCTTCCTTTTCAAAAATGGAGGACTTGAATTTGTCAAGATCCTTTTTCGGGATGTTGTAAGTATAAATAACCACACCAATAAATAATCCGACAAATAAGATGATTCCAACGATATAATACCATTGTATTCCATCTACCCCCGATAAAGTCTCACTTACAAATCCCATAGCTAACGATTATTTAGAAGCTGCTGCAGCGCCGGCAGGTGAAATGTCCCTGCCAAGTTTATGCAGGTAAGCTATCACTGCAATGATCTCCTTGGTTGGTTTGATCTCTACACCGGCGAGTTTCAACTCATCAGAAATTTTTTGAGCATCTGCAAGATATACTGAAACAGCTTGTTTGTCAAAACCATCCTGGTAAGGTACGCCAAGCATTTTCATGGCCCTGATTTTGGCAGGAACTCCATTTACATCTACCTCTTTTTCAGCTAAAAACGGATAAGCAGGCATGATGGATTTAGGCACAACAATGGACGGTTTAAAAAAATGGTTGTAATGCCAAATTGCTGTTTTATAGGTAGAACTGCCCATAAATCCTGCTCTTGCCAAATCCGGTCCGGTACGGCGTGAACCCCATTGGAATGGATGGTCATAGACAAATTCTCCAATTTTAGAGTATTCCCCATAGCGATCGGTTTCAAAACGAAGTGGTCTAACCTGCTGAGAATGACAGGTATAACATCCATTCGAAATGTAAATATCCCTTCCCGCAAGTTCCAGAGGCGAATATGGGGTGACAGTTGAGATTGTTGGTATGTTTGATTGAACCTTTAACATCGGAATAATCTCAACGGCACCTCCGATGGCAAGTGCTACAAACATGAATATAGCCAGGCGAACGCCCTTTCTTTCGAGCCAACGATGAGGTGTTTCTCCAGTCTCCTTGCGGGTTGCGGTGTTGACAAGTGCAGGTGCTTCTGCTGCTTCATTGGGCACAATCTGCCCAATGCGTATGGTCCTGATCATGTTGACGAGGAAAATAATGAATCCGGTAAAATAAAGCGCCCCTCCCAAAATTCTGATGTGGTACATTGGAAGGATACGAATCGTTGTCTCCATGAATATAGGATAAGCCAACAATCCGTCAGCATTGTATTCCCGAAGCATAAGCCACTGGGTTATACCTGCCCAGTACAGTGGGATGGCAAAAAGCAATATTCCAAGCGTCGCAATCCAGAAATGGGTATTGGCGAGTTTTTTGGAATGAAGTGGCGTTTTGAAAAGTTTGGGAACCAGCCAGTAGAACATCCCGAAGATCAGACCTCCATTCCATCCCATTCCCGCGATGTGCGTGTGGGCGATCGTCCAGTCGGTGAAATGGCTGATGGCATTGACACTTTTGAGTGACATCATCGGACCTTCAAATGTTGCCATACCGTAGGCTGTGATCGCAACAACCATAAATTTCAATCCCGGATCTTCTCGAACTTTATCCCAGGCACCACGAAGTGTTAGTAATCCGTTCACCATACCACCCCATGAAGGAGCTATCAGCATGATCGAAAAGGTAACTCCCAGTGCCTGTACCCAGTCCGGAAGAGCCTGGAATAAGAGATGATGAGGTCCTGCCCACATGTACAAAAATATGAGCGACCAAAAATGAATAATTGAAAGTTGATAGGAATATATCGGTCTGCCGGATGCCTTTGGCAGATAGTAGTACATCAATCCTAAAAACGGAGTTGTAAGAAAGAACGCCACCGCATTATGGCCATACCACCACTGCACAACGGCATCCTGAGCTCCCGCATAAATTGGATAACTTTTTAAGAAAGAAACAGGCAACTCAATTGAATTGACCACATGCAGGATGGTTACGCCAATAAATGTGGCGAGATACCACCAGACAGCAGCATAAATATGTTTTTCCCGGCGTTTGACAACTGTTCCAATCATGTTGGCACCAAAGCACAACCATGCCACAGCAATCAAAAGGTCGATTGGCCATTCTAATTCGGCATACTCCTTACCGGTTGTGAAACCACTGAGTAATGTAACTGCAGCCAGTAGAATAATGGTTTGCCAAATCCAAAAGTGCAATCTTCCAAGAAGGTCATTGAATAATCTGGCTTTCAGCACGCGTTGCATTGAATAGTAAACTCCAGAAAATATGGCATTGCCAATAAAGGCAAAGATCACTGCATTGGTGTGCACCGGCCTGACTCTTCCAAAGGAGGTGAATTCCAGCCCGAAATTGAGGGCAGGAAAGGCAAGCTGCAAAGCAATAACCAACCCTACCAGGAGAGCTACGGCTCCCCAAACCAGCGTTGCATAGATAAAATTCCTTACAATCGCATTGTCATAATTAAATTTTTGTATTTCCATAAGCGGTATAAATGAATTCTATAGGTGTGTTATTTTTTATTTTCTTCTTCATTTTCTTCAAATAAAATCCGAACCGATGGGGTATAATTGTCTTCAAACTGACCGGTTTTAACTGCCCAAATAAACATGGCTAAAAAGATCAAGGCAGCGAACAGACTAACCCCAATCAAAATATACAATATGTTCATGTCTTGTTGTTAAAATGGTTGGATTGCGTTGATTTGACCTTTAAACAAAATTTTATTAATTACTTAACCGAGGACTAATTGCTAAGTCAGATATCCCTTTGATAAATCCTGAACTTCTTGTAAACCTTTCCACCGAACTTCTCCATTTCGGCTCTTACCTTGGTATTATACTCCAGTTCCAGGTGGGAGTCCATCACATTCTTTCCGGCCTCCCTGGCTGATTTGACCAGGCTGAGTCCCATCCAGACATCCAGTCCGCGTCCCTGATAACGCGGATCGATGGCTCCGAGAAGTAAGTTGATCTGTTTCGTTTTGCGGGCGGCTGCAAAAATTTGAAATATCCCAAAAGGAAAGAGGTATCCTTTTGATTTTTTGATCCCTTCACTGATATCGTCCATCGCAATAAACAGCGCGATGATTTCATCGTTCTCATTGGCGATCAGTTTGACAAACCGGGGATTGATCAGAAAGAGATATTTATTGGCAAAATCGTCCATCTCTTTTTCGTTGAATGGAAGAAACCCATAAATGTCTGTGAAGGTTCTGTTCACCAAATGCAGCGCCGGCCTGATCAAAGGTTTAATTTTACGCCTGGAGGTAAACTGAAGCAGTTTTAAGTTGGTATTTTGCTTTTCAGCACGTTCCAGAATTTTTTGGTGAAGTGGAGGAATCTCATCCGGAATCGGAATTTGATACACCACGCAATCGACCTTCTTGGTAAAGCCTGCAGCCTCCGTCAAATCCACCATATAGGGGAAATTGCAGTTGGAGGCGATCACCACAGGTTTGTCATAACCTTCAATCAAAAACCCCTGTGGATCCTTGTCTGAGAATGCCAAAGGTCCGACAATCTGAACCATGCCGAATGATTTACCCCATTCGGCAACGCGGTTGATTAGGGCACTAAATACTTCGGGATCGTTGTAAGTCTCCATGTTTGAAAATCGCACATGATTCTCGTTGTGAGACTCGTTGTAATCTTTGCTGACCAGTCCCATGCATCGACCTACGCATTTCCCGCCTTTAAAAGCCAGCAGCAGGATATGCTCGCAATGGTCGAATAATCCATTCTTTTTGGGGTTAAAATATTCCCACTCATCCATGTACAAAGGTGGAACCCAATTGGAATGATCCTTGTGGATCTCAGCGGGAAGGTGAATAAAAAGACGCAGGTCTTTTTTGTTTTCGACAGTTCGGATAGTTATGGCCATGTAGCAAAAATAATAAAAAAAATAAAAGTGACTAAAGTGACTTTAGTTCACTTTAGTCACTTTCATTTTGGAAAACAAATCCCACAAAACAATCCCCACACTCACAGAAATATTGAACGAATGTTTTGTTCCATACTGTGGAATCTCAAGTGTCAGGTCACAAAGGTCAACGGCTTCCTGCTGAACCCCTTTCACTTCATTGCCAAAGACCAAGGCCAGTTTGCTGCCTTTCGGCGGATGATAGTCGGGAAGAGCAATGCTTTTTTCAACCTGTTCGACAGCGATCACAGTATAGCCCTGTGCTTTCAGGGTACTTATGACTTCCAGGGTAGAAGCGTTATATTCCCAATGTACTGTATTCTCTGCCCCCAGTGCTGTTTTCCTGATCTCCTTGTCGGGTGGGACGGAGGTAATTCCACAGAGGTAAATTTTCCCGATTAGCAGGGCATCGGAGGTTCTGAATACTGATCCGACATTATGACTACTGCGGATATTATCCAAAACAACAACCAGTGGAATTTTGGATAATTGTTTGAATTCTTCGGCATTAGGCCTTGATAGTTCGCTGTTTTCCAGTTTTCTCATAGGAATTACCAGCTTACATTTTTCCTTTTTATGGGCATCGTCATACACCTTGCACCGCCACCTCCCCGGGCAAGTTCAGAGCCTGCAATGGTAATTACAGCCCTCTGATAATCCTCAATTTTCACTCTATTTTCAATTACATCCATGGCTTTTATGATTTCAAAGCCATTTCGGTTCATCTCTTCCAGAGTTTTTTCATTGCGTTCATATCCAATCACTTTGCCGGGTGCAATGGCAAAGAAATTGGCTCCGCTGTGCCACTGTTCCCGCTCCATGATCCAGGGATCTCCATGGCCTCCGCAGTTGATCGGGGCAAGTTCCATCCCGCATCGTTCGAGTGCCTTCAACAGACTCGCCTCTTCTCTGATGGAGGTAACTTTGCCGTTGTCTATCGTTATCTTGATGGTATGGAACTTGGTCTTCTTTAAAATCAGTGGTTCATAAACCATGCAGGCATTCCTGTCGAGAAGGGTAAAAGTCATATCCAAATGGATGAATGACTCAGGTGTCCGGGGCAACTCCTGAACGATAATATGTTTAGTACCTTCTTTTTTATCTTTGATGATCTCCGTCAGCAGGTCAATACCTTCGGTGGAAGTACGCGCGCCACTGCCAATCAGAATGATATTTTCGTTCGCGATCTCAACATCTCCACCTTCGATGGTCGCATTTTTATAGGCATTTCGGCCGACAGCCACACGCTCCGGATTGATCGTTGAAACATCAAAAGCAGGATGATCCCTGAAAATCGTCTCCATGATAATGGTCTCACGTTCCCTGACTTTACTGGCCATTTTTCCGATCAATACTTCATTTCCGATGGTAATGGCCGAGTCGCGTGTAAAGAGGAAATTGTGCAGGGGTCGCATAGAGTAACGTTCACTGCTGAGGAATTTGGTGAGATTATCCCGGTTCAGAACCACTCCTTCGATGAGTTGTTTTGCAAGGATGTGAGGAGGCATGTCTAGCAAAAGATCCAATTCAGAGTAGGCTTCTTCCTGCGCGCAAACGTTGCGGATCAGTGTCTCTTTGGTGCGATCGTTTGAAAGTGCTTCTATCAATAGCTGCCTGACTTCATAAGTCCTGGTTACTTTATTAAGTACCTCCTTCAACTCATAATACTCTTTCGTGGCAACCGAAAGATTAAGAATATCGCTATATAGAGCTCTTTCTGCATTCTCGGGGGTCATATTCTCCACCTCAGAGCCGGGACTATGCAGGATAACTCCTTCTAATTCCCCGATTTCTGAGGTGACATTTACATTGATTTTATCCATAAATAGTGGTTATATCCGGTTGACTCTCTTTTTCAGCTCAAATATATTGAATATTGGGAAGGTAAAGAATGTTAAACAACCATTTTTATCAGATCAAAATTTGTTATAAGGCTGATTCCTTTCTTAAATTTGCAAACAGTTATGACGACTTTGTTTAGATATTTGTGCCTGATTTTTGTACTCCAGATTATTCCGGTTGTGATATTTGCTCAGACCATCGGAACAAATGTTGGCGGAGAGAAAGATACTGTCACTGCTCAGGCTGATAGTTCCATGCATTATTTTCTCAAACCCATCGACATATTTCCTGACAAAAAGGATATGAAGCCCCGACAGCTTAGGGAGTATACCTTGTTGGAATATAAAGTTAAGAAGGTATATCCCATGGCCAAAGTTGCAGCTATCAAACTGGCAGAGTACAACAGGGTATACGCATCATTCAAAACAGAGCGTGAGCGTAAAAAGTATGTAAAGGGAGTGGAAAAGGAGCTTTTCTCTGAATTCGAAGTCGAACTTCGTCAAATGAAAGTATCAGAGGGCCGTATCCTCATCAAACTCCTTGACCGCGAGACCGGTAATTCCTCTTTTGAGATCATCAAGGAGTTCAAGGGTGGATTCTCAGCTTTTTTCTGGCAGTCGGTGGCCAGGCTATTTGGCCATGATCTGAAGGCTCAATACGACCCCGTGATGGAAGACCGGCTCATTGAATACATCATCATGCAAATAGATCTGGGTTTAATTTGAGGTATATTCCTCAAATTAAACCCGGATCTCACTGAATTCCAATTTTTGGTTTATTTTCCCGATCAGCCGGAAGGTACTTTCTGCCTTGTTAAGTTCAATTCGCTCAAATCCCATTTTTAATATACGATCAACAAAATGAGTTATTTGCCTAAGTAGAATCTGATTCCCTGAACTATTTTCTATTTTCAGACCGGCAGCAAGTCCCGGAGCCGGCAAGCTATTTTCCATGAAATTAAATTTCGTCACGCCTGAGGAATCATGTACAATTAAAAAATGCTCCTTTTTCTTGCCATTGAAGGAAAGGGTAAGTGAAGCGGCCGAACCATTGTGAAAATTTAGATGGATGTTAACCACATCAGGCTTGAAACTAGAATTTGGAATAGAACAAACACTTATTCTCGATGGCTCTGAATCAGTTAAATTCAGTACCAGGAGAACATTATGGTATAGTAATTCCTGAATAAAATTCGATTTTCCGGGAGCAACATGATGAATTTCAATTAGTTTTGATCTTGAATCGATGTTTTTATTAATTTGAAATGCAGGATGAAACAGTAAATCGTTGCGGATTTGTATGGAGGTATTTCCTTCTTCAGCCAGATGCATGAGATTAACCCTTTCATCCGAAGACATCATCTGTTTCTCAGGAAGAAATAAATGACAACCCTTACGCACGAGACCGGCTAAAAAAGAGTAGGAAGTATAATTTGGATCGAAAATGCAAATAAGGTTGCAATTTGGATGAAATAGCTGTTCAGGTGCCAAAAAAATATTCCGGATATCCTCAGAGATCACAGCCTCCCACTTCACATTTTTCATGGTGTGAAGTGAGGTAATGAATGCATCATCTGGCATCTTTGGACTTAAAAAGGCTCCATACAACATCTTGTTGTAAATGTAGTTTTTTACATGTTTGACGGGACTTTCAGATTCTTTTATTTATCAACTTTCATGTGTTTATAATTTTGATTTTAAACGGCCATATGAAATCGCCATGAGGGCAATAATCATTTTTAGAAGTGAATTTCAATTCAGGTCGATTTCGGATGTTGAAAAACCCAAAGAGAATGGTAATTTTGCCTTCAGATCAACAAATACTGCTTCATTGGAAGATACTTTCAGGCACAAGGGATTACGGAAAAAATTGGTAGACGGGATCAGGAACAAAGGTATCAGGGACGAAAATGTTTTAAATGCCATTAATACGATACCCCGTCATCATTTTATGGACAATAGTTTTGTGGGTTTTGCCTACATTGACAAGGCGTTTCCCATCTCCTCCGGACAAACCATTTCCCAACCTTATACGGTAGCTTTTCAAACCGAAGCGTTGCAAATCAAACGTACAGACAGGGTTTTAGAAGTAGGCACCGGATCGGGTTACCAGGCAGCCGTATTATCACAGATGGGAGTTTCATTATTTACGATCGAAAGGCAGCGTTCACTGTATGATTTTGCCAGGATCTTGCTGCCAAAATTAGGTTATCACCCGCAATTTTTTTACGGAGATGGGTACCTGGGATTGCCGACCTACGGACCTTTTGACAAGATCATCGTTACTGCCGGTGCCAGAACAGTTCCACCAAAACTGAAAGAACAACTTGCGGTTGGCGGAAAAATGGTTATCCCGGTAGGGGATTCAGGGCATCAGGTGATGAGAATAATTGTTAGAGTTGCTGAAAACGAGTATTCTGAAGAGGATGCCGGCAATTTTGTGTTTGTACCGCTTCTACCCGGAATTTCCGATGGAGGAAGAGTGAAGAGTGAAGAGTGAAGAGGGAAACGGGAAGCAGAGAAGAATTGAAACGGAGAGACGGAAATGTGGAGAGTTGAGAATAGCTAATGGCTAATAGCTAATAGCTAAATGCGAACGGCTAAATGCTAATGTGGTACAAAATAAATGTTCCGATGATACAAATAAAGAAATTTACGTTTAATCCGGTGGGTGTCAATGCCTATCTGCTATGGGATGAGACCAAAGATGCCGTTCTGATCGATCCTGCTTGCAGCAATCCTGCAGAAGAAATGACGCTGAGTGTTTTTGTGAGGGATAACGGGCTTAAAATCGTTCATCTGCTAAATACCCATGGTCATTTCGACCATCTTATGGGGAATAGTTTCGCCAGTGATAAATGGAATCTGACAGGCAGGATTCATCCGGGAGATCTTCATTTGGTTAGTCTGGCCAGGCAACAAGCGATGTTTTTTGGCATAACAATGGCTAATCCAAAGGAAGCACAGTCTCTGGATCCACAGGAAGATATTGTTTTTGGCAATTCTGTGCTGAAGGTGATCCATGTCCCGGGTCATTCTCCGGGTAGCGTTGCTTATCATTGTGAAGAGGCGAAATTTCTTGTAGTTGGAGATATATTGTTTGAAGGTTCAGTTGGGCGCACAGACCTTCCCGGGGGCAACCATGCATTACTTATCTCCGGCATCAAGGAAAAATTGCTTACTCTCGACGATAGCACCAGGGTTTTTTCCGGTCATGGCAATGAAACCACGATCGGGGAGGAGAGAAGATTCAATCCTTTCCTGCAATAAGTGACTAAAGTGAACTAAAGTGACTAAAGTACTTGGAGCTTCAGAACGTTTTTGTTACTTTTCTTCACTGAAATAGCAGGGAATAAGGAACACCTAAATATTTGAACTTCAATTTTCTAAAACTTTAGTCACTTTAGTCACATTAGTTCACTTTAGTCACTTATTGCAGAATATCACAAACATATAATTTCCAAAAAAATGGCAATAGACAAATTTGTAACCCGTCACATAGGTCCGAGAGAAAAAGATATCAACGAGATGCTTGCAACAATTGGCGTTTCTTCTTTGGAAGAGCTGATAGATCAGATTGTCCCATCAAACATCCGGCTCGAAAGACCGCTTAATCTGCCCAATGGCCTGACAGAGCGGGAATATTACCGCCGGATTCTTCATCTGGCGTCTAAAAATAAAGTTTTCAATACCTACATTGGCATGGGTTGGTACGATACCATCACTCCGGCAGTTATTTTGCGCAATATTCTCGAAAACCCTGCCTGGTACACCTCTTACACCCCATACCAGGCAGAAATATCGCAAGGAAGACTTGAGGCATTGCTCAATTTCCAAACCATAGTTTGCGAGATGACAGCCATGCCACTTGCCAATGCCTCTCTGCTGGATGAGGCAACCGCTGCCGCCGAGGCACTGCACATGATGTTTGCTTTGCGTTCCAGAGCGCAGGAGAAAGCCGGTGCCAATGTCTGTTTTGTCGATGAGAAAGTGTGGCCGCAGACGCTGGATGTTCTGTATACGAGGGCAGAACCTTTGGGAATCGTGCTGGAAGTAGGTGATTTTAAGCAGGCTGACGTTCAGGATAAATGGTTCGGCGCCATCGTTCAGTATCCCAATTCAGATGGTATCATTGAAAAATATGAAGATTTTACCACGAAAGTGCAATCGGTGGGGGCAAAAATTGCCGTGGCGGCTGACCTTCTTTCGCTGGCATTGCTGACTCCTCCCGGAGAGTGGGGTGCAGACATCGTATTTGGCTCTACCCAACGATTTGGTGTTCCAATGGGATATGGCGGTCCATCGGCGGCATTCTTTTCAACACGCGAGGAATACAAACGTGACCTTCCCGGAAGGATCATTGGAGTCTCCAAAGATTCAAACGGAAAGCCGGCTTTGAGGCTGGCCCTTCAGACCCGGGAGCAGCACATCAAAAGAGAAAAGGCCACCTCTAATATCTGTACATCGCAGGGATTACTTGCGACTATGGCCGGCATGTACGCCATTTACCATGGTCCGGAAGGGATTCGCAACATCGCGGCGCGCGTTCACAGTATCGCGGCATTGATTGCCAATGAAGTTGCCAAGCTGGGATACAGCAGTGAGACATCCGGCTTTTTCGACACATTAAAGATCACACTTCCACGTCATGTGAAAAGAGAAGATATCGAATGGCTTTCTGTCGCGCTGGAGATGAATTTCAGGTACTTCGAACAGGGTGAAGTTGGAATTAGCATCGATGAAACTACCAACCTCGAAGACATCAACTGGATTTTGGAAGTTTTTGCCAAAGCCGCAAATAAGGAGGTTCCTATTATCACGGTTATACCTGATGCAAGCAGCATTAAAGCCGACTTCAAAAGAAAATCGGGATTCCTCAAACAGGAAGTCTTCAGCAAATACCGTTCCGAAACAGAGATGGCACGCTACATCAAACGGCTGGAGAAAAAGGATATTTCTCTGGTGCATTCAATGATTTCCCTTGGTTCCTGCACGATGAAACTCAATGCTGCCACCGAGATGTTGCCACTTAGTTGGATCGAGTTTAATGGTATCCACCCATATGTACCAAAAAACCAGGCGATGGGTTACCATGAGATGATGGAGGAGATGCGGAGGGATCTTGCAGAGATTACAGGTTTTGCGGATATTTCTTTTCAGCCCAATTCAGGTGCGGCGGGCGAGTACGCGGGTCTTCTGGTGATCCGGGATTACCACAAAAGCAGGGGAGAGGGGCACCGCAATGTCGTCCTGATTCCATCTTCGGCTCATGGAACAAATCCGGCCAGTGCCGTCATGGCCGGCAACAAAGTAGTAGTGGTTGGGTGCGATGAAAAAGGAAATATCAATGTTGAAGAATTGAAGGCCAAAGCGGAGGAGAACAAAGAGAACCTTGCGGGATTTATGGTCACCTATCCTTCAACCCATGGCGTTTTCGAGGCATCTATCGTTGAAATGTGTGAGATCATCCATCAAAACGGTGGCCAGGTATACATGGATGGTGCCAACATGAATGCGCAGGTTGGATTGACCAACCCGTTCAGAATCGGTGCAGATGTGTGCCATCTCAACCTGCACAAGACTTTCGCGATCCCTCATGGCGGAGGTGGACCAGGTGTTGGTCCGATTGGTGTGGCCAAACACCTGGTGGAGTTCCTTCCTTCACATCCGGTGATGAACAACGGTCATATCGGAATGCATGCCGTTTCAGCTGCTCCGTGGGGCAGCGCTTCGGTACTTCCTATTACCTATGGCTACATTAAAATGCTCGGAGCAGACGGACTTACTGAAGCGACCAGGATCGCCATCCTGAATGCCAACTACATCGCTGCCAGATTGAAAGATAACTATGGCATACTGTACACCGGCGCCAATGGCAGGGTTGCTCACGAGATGATCCTGGAGTGCCGACATCTCAAAAATGCCACCGATATTTCTGAATCAGATATCGCAAAACGACTGATGGACTATGGATTTCATGCACCAACGCTTTCTTTTCCGGTGCATGGAACTCTTATGGTAGAACCAACAGAAAGTGAATCCAAAGAAGAGCTCGATCGTTTCGTGGATGCTTTGAATTCAATTTATGACGAAATAAAAGAGATAGAGAACGGTTTAGCAGATCCTGAGGACAATGTGCTTAAAAATGCACCACATACGCCCGATGTATTGACTGCCAACGAATGGAACCATTCCTATTCACGGGAAAAAGCATGCTATCCTTTGGCCTGGCTACGCGACAACAAGTTCTGGGTTCCGGTAGGACGTGTCGACAATGCCTATGGCGACAGAAATCTTTTCTGTACCTGCGAGCCATTGGAGAGCTACGCCAAATAGCTTTTGGCTGCTAGCTATTAGCAGTTAGCTAACGGCCAATAGCCAATAGCTTTTAGCTATTAGAATGTTAACTAAAGTCCTCATTCTGAAACAATAAATTTCATTCACTGTGAGATGGTAATTTTTCCGAATGCCAAAATCAACATCGGTCTGAACATTCTTCGAAAGAGGAAGGATGGATACCACGACATCGAGACACTCTTTTATCCCATCGGGATGAAGGATGCGCTCGAATATGTTGAAAATGGCGGAAATCAGGTCAATTTCGTAAATAGTGGATTGAAATTGGATATTGATCCGGAACAGAATATTGTTGTAAAGGCCTACCGGATGTTGCAGGCAGAGGCTGTACTTCCCGGATTGGATATCCATCTGCACAAAGTGATCCCGTCAGGTGCCGGATTAGGAGGAGGTTCGTCTGATGCAGCCTTTTTCCTAAAAGCAATAAACGAACATTTTGAACTCAATATTTCGAATGAAAAAATGAGGTCTATCGCCGGAAGACTGGGTGCGGATTGTCCCTTCTTTCTTGAGAACAGGCCCGCATATGCCACCGGAACAGGTGAAAACCTTGAGGTCATTGACTTTAATCTGAAGGGATACGCTTTGGTCGTGGTAAAACCTCCATTCTGTGTCGAAACCAAATCTGCCTACTCAGGGGTTGTTCCCTCCGAATATGCTCTTCAATTCAAAAAAATCATCCACGAACCAATGCTTAAATGGGCGGGGAGAGTAAAAAATGATTTCGAACCTACTCTTTTTGTGAAATTTCCGGAGTTGGACCATCTTAAAAGAAGGCTTTCAGACATGGGTGCTGTTTATGCCTCCATGTCTGGCAGCGGTTCATCTGTTTATGCCCTTTTTGAAAAAGAGCCTGTTGTTGATCCAAAGGAATTTTTACCCGATTCGATCTTCTGGACAGAAGCCTTGACGTAAAAGAGAAAAGGATGCCAATCAGGCATCCTTTTCTCTTTTACCGTATGATGATTGGGAAATCAATAAAATTTCGAACGTTTGTCAACTACTGCGGCATTTTCGCGTAGTGCTTCAAAAGCCTGAACAGATACCCTGTATCCCAAAGCCATTTTGGCCTGATTTTTCTCATTGGCGATATCCGTGTTTACACCTTTGTTCACTGCGGTAGCTTTCACAACATAGACTCCGGTTGATCCCGCAACAGGTTTGGACACAGCTCCGGGCTCAAGAGCAGAAGCAACTCCGGCGATGGCAGGTTCAATTCCAAGTCCGGGAATAGAATAGGATTCGAAATTGATATCCTGAGCTTGCGCGACCTTTGATCCAAGTGTAGAAGCCAACGATGCAAGATCAGTTTTACCAACCATTTGAGCTTTCAATTGTTCTGCTTTTTTATCCTTTCTGATGGCTATATCTATGGTTGGCTTATTTGATGCAAAGCTGGAATAACCTTTTTCCTGAAAAGAGCTAAGTTGTGCGATCACAAATTGTGTTCCCAATTCAAATATCGGCGTTCCTTCAGAACTTAGTACCGGTTCGCCCACTTTTGCTTTGAAGGCAGCACGAATAAGTATTCTGGAGTTTTCCAAACCGGCAATTTCCTTGTCGGCTTCAAAAACAGTAGCCAGACGTTTACTGAGATTCTGAGCAGTTACAGCTGCACGGAATGCCTTCAGATCGCGATTTTCGGAAGCAAATTTTGAAGCTTGGGAATAAGTTTGCTGATAGGTCTGACTGCTGGGTTCAATGTTGCGCACAATCGTGGCAAGCTGAACATTTAAAGTCGTATTACCACGTTTCGTTACCTGAATCAGGTGAACGCCAAATTGAGAAGTTACTACCTGATAGTCATTTACCTTTCCAAAGAATGCTGCATCGTCAAACGGTTTGACCATCATTCCTCTTTTGAACCAGCCGAGCTCTCCTCCCTTAACGGCCGAACCTTCATCGTTCGAGTATTTACGGGCCAATGCAGCAAAGTCACCTCCCAAAGATAGGACGCGCTTTAGGCTGTCAGCCGTACTTTTTGCTTTAGCTGCTTCTGCCTGCGTAGTAGCACGAATGAGAATATGACGGGCGTTAACCGAATCGGGCAGCTCTTCGAATTTTTGGATTTTGCACAATTTCCAGCTCTGTCCCTCTTTGTAAGGGCCATAAATATCACCGGCTTTGCCATTGAATGAAAATTCTGCAAGTGCTCCGGTTAGCTCTGACTTTTTGAAAAAGGATGGGTCGAATTGTTTATCCGAATTGATGTTTACATAGGCTGAAGGATCTTCAACACCGGCAAATTCGCTTTTAATGTCATTGATCCACTTGATCACCTTGTCTTCATCCCCTTTTGAGGCAACGACAGGGAAGAGAACATATTCGATTTCGCGATTGGCTTCTTGTTTGTACTGCTCCTTGTGATCAGCATAATATTTCTCTGCTTCGGTTGATGAAACAGAAATTGAACTATCAGATACAGAGCTGTATGGCTTTCCAACATATTCAATATTCACTTTTTTGTTCTTTCCATCAAGGCTAAACTTCGCCTCATCAGTGGTGGTATAAATACCTTTGGTGAGAAGATTGTTGTATTTTGTAAAAGAACGCTCCTCAACAATTTGATTTTCAATGAACAGCCAATAATTATGCTCAGGACCGGTGCTATTGGACTGTTGATATTTAAGAAACTGAATCAGTGCCTGACGGTTTACAGTACCTGTCTTTTGATCACGGAAGAGACTTTGGATAATGGCGTGAGGATTCTCACCCTGAACAAGTTCAAAAAGTTCGTTTGAAGTAACTCCGATGCCAAGATTTTCATAAATTTCTTTCATGGTCAGGTTCCTGACCAATCCCATCCAGGTTTGTTCTCTGATCTGTTCAGTCGTTTTTTGATCCAAAGAGGTTGAACCTGAGTTCATTTTGTAAATATCTGAGAGATCATCAACTTTCTTTTGAAACTCTTTATAGTCGACACTTTTCCCGGCAATTTCAGCTATCACCTGCTGATTGGCACTCATGATTGAACTGCCTGATTTTACTGCATCTCCAAGAACAAATGCTGCCAGGGCCAACCCTATAATTATGGTGATTCCAATACCTGCCCGGTTTCTGATTTTCTCTAATGTAGCCATCCGTTTTCTGGTTATTTATTTACTTAACTGATAAATCTTTTATCCTGATTTTTGAGCGTACGAATATAGCAATTTTAGGATTTTAAAACTGCTCAATTTGTTCAATTTTATAAATTACTGATTTTTTTCATCTCAACCAGCTCAATTTTTGTTCTGGTAC
>JANYJT010000108.1 GCA_025358395.1 Bacteroidia bacterium | reverse complement strand
CAATACGGGCAGTGTAAGCACATGGCAGAGTTCTACAGACGGGACAACCTGGAGCAACATTGCATCCACCTCAGGCCTTTCTTCTTATACCTCAGGTGCACTGACACAAACCACATATTTCAGGGCAGTCGTACAAAGCGGAACCTGCTCGGCAGCCAACTCATCAACGACCACGGTCACGGTTGATCCAACCTCAGTTGGTGGCACGATAGCCCCGGCCGATCTGGGCTCAATCTTCCTTGGCCAACCAATCAGCACGATGACCTTATCAGGTTATACCGGCACGATTGTCAAATGGCGTGAGCGCCTGGGCACCGGTACATGGATTGACGAGGCCAATGCTTCGACGACCTATTCAGACATCCCCAATGCAGTTGGCACCTGGGAATATCAGGTAGCTGTTCAAAGCGGCACCTGTCCTGCATCCTACTCCAGTTCCTCATTTGTTGTGGTTCAGGCATCCAATGCCGGAGCCGTAACGGGAGGCACCTCACCGATCTGCCAGGCGACATCCACTGGCACGATGACCCTTGCCGGTTACACCGGGACAGTGGTTAAATGGCAAAAGAATCTCGACGCGGGTCCGTGGAGCGACATCCTTCCATTGTCTACCGCCACCACTTATTCAGAGACACCATCCGGTCCGGGTAAATGGGAATATCGTGCAGTTGTACATAATATTACAGATATGTTCTCTGCGCCTGCATCTGTTGTAGTGGATCCAACCACAGTTGGCGGTGCCGTAACAGGTGGAGCCACGATTTGCAACGGCAGCACGAGCGGTGTTCTGACCTTATCGGGCTATACAGGAGCAATCCTCAGATGGGAGAGTTCAACTGACAATTTTGCAACAGTTACAACCCCTATAGCCAACACGGCAGCGACCTATACTTCCGGGGCACTTACCCAAACCACGCAGTTCAGGGCAGTAATCCAGAGCGGGACGTGTAATGTGGTCAACTCAGCTTCTACAACTGTGACAGTCAGTCCGACAACAGTTGGTGGATCTGTCACAGGCGGCACAGCAGTCTGCACAGGCAGCACCAGTGGTGTACTAACTTTGACAGGCAGTGTAGGCACTGTGATCAAATGGCAAAGTTCTGTTTCACCGTTTAGCGTCTGGAGTGACATAGCCAATACAAGCACCACTTACACCTCAGGGGCGCTGACCCAGGCCACGCAGTTCAGGGCAGTTGTCCAGAGCGGAAGCTGCCTGGTTGTCAACTCTGCAGCCACCATGGTAACGGTCGATCCGGCCACGGTAGGCGGAGCTGTGACCGGTGGCACGGCAGTCTGTACAGGCAGCACGAGCGGTTTGCTTACATTGTCAGGCCAGACGGGAGCGGTAGTGAAATGGCAAAGTTCTGTTTCTCCGTTCACAACGTGGAGCGACGTAGCAAGTACATCAACAACATATACCTCAGGCGCACTGACCCAGACCACCCAGTTCAGGGCGGTTATCCAAAGCGGAAGCTGCACGGTAGTCAACTCGACCTCTACCACGGTAACGGTCGATGCGGCAACGGTAGCCGGAACAATTGCACCGGCCACGCAGGCCTCGATCAGTCTTGGCCAATCGATCAGCCTGCTGACCTTATCGGGCAACGTGGGTACGGTTGTCAAATGGCATGAGAAGCTTACCACAGATGCTCTATGGGCAGATGAGGCTGTGACAGCCAACACCTATTCAGATATACCCAATGCAGTAGGTACCTGGCAGTATGAGGCCATCGTACAAAACGGAACCTGCTTGGTTGTCAGTTCAAACACGGCTACAGTTACGGTTAATCCATCCTCGGAGGGAGCGGTTCTTGGTGGGGCATCCCCGATCTGTCTGGGCACATCCACAGGCACTATGACCCTGTCGGGCTACACCGGCACGATCGTCAAATGGCAGTACCAGCTTAATGGTGGTACCTGGACCGACATTGCCAACACCACGACAACGTACACCACTGTACCGGCATCAGCAGGTATCTGGCAGTACAGAGCCATCGTACACAATACGGGCGATCTTCCTTCAGGTCCGGCAACGATAGATGTAAGTCCGACCACTGTGGGCGGCGGTATAGCAGGTGGAACGACCATTTGCAGCGGCAGCACCAGCGGCGTATTGACCCTTTCCGGTCAGACAGGCAGTGTAGTCAAATGGCAAAGTTCGACCAATGG
>JANYJT010000079.1 GCA_025358395.1 Bacteroidia bacterium | reverse complement strand
TAACACGGTTTGATTTTGGCAAATCATGAATGTAAATATATCAAAAATCTTTCCGGAAAGTAAATGGCTAACAATTGTTTTTTTAAAACGGAATATATGCTAAATCATATGCAAATTCCGCATTTTATTTGTCAATAATTTTTTTTTCATAGTTCAGAAGGAAAAGCCATGAGGATTATTATCGTATCGGATGATGAATGACAAATCATGGCAATTTATTTTGCAAAAAAATACTAATTTAGCCGGAGGGATCACTGGCTTGTAGACATAAATTTTCGAACAATCTGAAGGCTTTTCAATTCAAATTTTAATTTGCATTTATATGAAAAATCTAAATCTGTTGCTCATACTCATTCTCGTTGCAATGGCTGGATGTAAAACCCAAAAAATAGCTCCAAAACCGCAACCGGTTGTTCAGGAAACTGTGTCTCCTGTCACGCCTCCCAAAGCAACTAAACCAGCTTCTGTAGTGTCTAAAGAAGAACGCTTTTCGTCTGCAACAGGTGAAACTGCGGATTATGGTTCAAACAGATTTTTTGTCATTATGGGCAGTTTTTCCGTTTTAGAAAATGCCAAAAGATTGAAAGAGACCCTCAAATCCGAAAATTTTAGTCCGGTCATTTTGATGAACGAAAGTGGTATGTACCGGGTATGTGGAAACAGTTACGAACAGGAATCGGCCGCCCGCGCAAGGATTGCTGAGATTAGAAGTTCATTCCCTAAATACAGTGATATTTGGTTGCTGATAAGAAAGCAGTAGAGAGGCTTGGTTTCCAAATACCTTGTTTGACGGACAAACAGTGATGATGATTTCTCAGGCCTGGTGATCGGCTGTTTTGAGAGCGTGTGCAAAATAAATCGGAATAAATTCCAGCTTTTGCTCCGGCAAAGAGGCTCGATTGGCAGCCGACAAGACCAGTCCTTTCGTACAATTGGGATAGGTGTTTAAAAACAGGTGCATGCTCCGGAGGCTGCCGGATGCGCCACTTTTTATTTCGAGGGGAAAGATAGCACCATTTTTGTCAATCAGGTAATCAACTTCGGCTGTGCTGCTTTTCGCTTCCCGTGACCAATAGTACAACTCTTGTCCGGCTGAGAGCAGCTCCTGCCCGACAAATTGCTCAGCCAGGGATCCGCGATAAATAGCTAACAGGTTGTCGGAGAGGCCTGTTATGTCGATCGGCAGATTGTTCAAAAATCGCGCAAGTCCGATATCTGCCACAAGTGTTTTAAATTTTTTCTCGTTGGCGGAAGCTCCAAAGGGCAAACCCGCCCCCGAGGTCGTAGGAATTTTGTGCATGATGCGGGCGGAACAGAGAAGCTCATACGATTTTTTGATGGTTGGATTGGTGACCCCGTCGGAAAGGTGTGCATACCTGGTCTGTTGGCCGATCTTGGTGGCTACGACTGAAAGGACGTTGTTAAGACATTGTCTGTCAACTAAGGGTACATACTTCGAGAAGTCCTGCCGAAATGCATGTACCAGGTCTGCCTGAATATCAAATGCAGCAGTCATGCTTCCTGAGTCTCTGTAGGTTCTCACGCATTCAGGCATTCCTCCGATGAAAAAATATTTTCGAAGCTCCTCAAGCATACGTTCGTGAATTGTATCAGACAGTTGCACAACAGGTCCGAGGAGGATATCGGCAAGCATTTCCTGATTGGTTGCCATCAGAAACTCCGCAAAATTCATGGGGTACATATTCATCATCTGTACCCTGCCAACGGGAAAGCTGATCTCCTTCAATGCGAACTCAAGCAGGGATCCGGCAGCAATGACGTGTAAATCAGGAATTTGTTCATAGAAATACCGCAAAGCCATAAGGGCCTGCGGACATTCCTGTATCTCATCGATAAACAGAAGGTCAGTGTCAGGAATAATCCTTCTGTTCAGCAGAATTTCCAGTTCGGTTAAGATTCTTTTTGCATCAAGATTGGGTTGAAAGATCCGGTGCCAATCCGGATGCTTTTCAAGATCAACGACATGAACTTTGCCGGTGAATGCTGACTTTCCAAATTCGACAACAGTCCAGGATTTTCCTACCTGCCTGGTTCCCCGGAGGATCAATGGCTTACGGTTTACCTGATTTTTCCAACTACGAAGTTTCTCGAGAATCAGTCTTTTCATTTTCCTGTTTAAAAATACAAGGCAAATTTAGTAAAATCAATTTAAAAATACAAGGCAAATACAATTACCGGGGGTAAATTTTCGTTCTGTCGAATGGAATACTCAAGCTGTTGCGGATTTCCGAATCCGCAACCCGGCTCTTTTCATGACCGTGTCAACCAAAGGGTAAGAATTGCAAATAATGACCAGCGGGGTGTATTTATTGAGTAAAAGTTCATTATCTTCACAAAAAGTATTATGATATGGGCACGATAGAATTAAGACATGTTATTACAAGAGTACCTGACCCTTATTGATGATGCATCATTTCTGAATGCCATAAAAACCATTGTGGAATCAAAAATCTCAGAAGGAACATATAAATTATCCGACTTTCAAAAAAAGAGAATTGAAAGTGGAAGAGAACAAAAAAAGAAAGGACAAACCATTTCGAATAAGTCTCTTACGATAGAAATTGACCAATGGCCTGCCATTAAGTTGTACCCAATGCAGAAATAGTCAATTTGGTATGTTTCTGCCAATTGATTAAATTTGACTAAACTTTGCGACATGTTTCTTGATTACTAATCTTTCATAATCATCGGCGATCTGCTTGCTGTCAACGGTTTTGTCATTTTGCTTCAATATTTGCGCTGAAGGTGAAAATGCCAAAAATAGCAGCCATAGGGTTAAGAGCAATTTCATAGGACAACATTGAGTGCCCCATTAAAATTGGGACGAATTAAACAAATTTAGCTCATTGATGCTAAAACTTATTGCTGCATCACGTTTTTGATGGCATCGTTTTCCTTGAAAAAAAACTATACTTGGCAAAAGTATCTCAACTAATTACCTTTCAAAGTCAGGACTTCCATAAGCTGCATCCATTTTCCAATACCCGTTTTTATGTTTGGAAAACTTCATGCTAGTTCCTGGAATTCCAAAATCATTCTCGTTGTATTTTTGTAGTGTGTTTGCATTTAATACACCATCAAAAGTTGGAATGCCTATATTAGAATCAACTTCATCTATATTTCTGGCGGGAGTGAGTGCATTGTCCGTCTCAAATGGGAATGACATAAATTTTGAAATTTCTTTTTTGTCTTTTGATTTCACTGCCCTCTTAAGTGCACTTAAAAATTCATTAATATCAGTATATTTTGCTTGATTTTCATTTGCTTTTTCATAGGCCTCATTTTGTTTTTCTATTATTATTTGAGAATAATCATCCTTGCGATTAGAATTTATGTCAGAATCAAGTATGGAATTGACTAGATCTGAACCTGATTTCCCTTGTTCAAGTAGCTGCCAGCCATTGTCGAATTTTTTAAAAACCATCTCCCCATTTAATGGGTTGATTAAACTATGAGTCCACTCCGAAAAGTGTTTTTATTTTTAATTAATTAATATTCAGATATATAGTTGTATAATTCAATTGTTTTATGTATCTTGCTTTCATAATCAAAAGAGCAACAAATGTTTAAGAAGTCATCGAAATCAGGTCAACTTAACATGTTCACCTCGCCCAAATCTTTGTTTTCCGGCAATTCGCTTAAAATGTACGAAGATGAGCAGGCATGGCATAATCAGTTTCGTAAGCAGGTCACCATGCGCATTGATGAG
>JANYJT010000022.1 GCA_025358395.1 Bacteroidia bacterium | reverse complement strand
GAACAAGAGGAGAATAGATTCGACCTTTCTTCCCTATTTCGCCAAAGACCTTAGATACTCGAGTACGGACCGGGCTTTTGACTGGTTCAGGGCAGGATCCGGCATTGGCAGATTGTTATACTGTTTCAACAAAGCCTTGATTGTAACATTGTCTTTCTGCATTTGCGCCGTGTTTAAAAGTAAATTCATAATGTATTCAGGCGTGCGGGTTTTGGTCACGTTCTTCAACGACGGACCAAGTTTATTCTGATCATTGTCATGACATATGATGCACTGATTGGTGTAAATAGTCTTCCCTTCACTGATCATTTTACTATTCAGCGGACCAAGTTCGACGCTCTTTACCGGTCCAATTCCCATATCTTTGTCCTGCGGCACGGGAGAATTTACGGTCATTGCCGGGATAGTCAAATCTGTGGAAGTATTGAATGCCCCTTTTGCATGCAACGTGCCGGCACCCAGGCAAAAAAACAAGGCAATCATCCTGACTGCGATCATAAATAATTTTCTCATATTCCCTTTTCAATTAAAAATTTAACCATACCAAAAGGTAAAGCGTATTGTTGTGTTGGGCATTTCTTCCATTGCCATCATAGTTATTGGAGTTGCCATCGAATTTGTTGTAAGCCACATATTGCAGGGCAAATTTGGTGTTGTACCAGGGAAGATACTCAAGCTGGGCAATGTATCCATTGCTGTCAGGCTTATTGTTTATACTTCCGACATTCTCGTCAACCGAACCTTTGGTGTTAAAATAACCCAGCGTTGCACCCAATCCATTTTTCAGATAGAGATTTCCATCTACTTTAAATGAATTAAAATTAACCTTGACACTTTGAGTGCCGGAGGTATCGCGAACCTCCGTTTCGTTTATCAGAGAGGAGTGCAATGAAAATGCGCCAATCGGCAAACGACGCTCAAATTGAAAGTCGAACCCAACGTCCGTTATCTTATTCATCTCTCCGGAGATGCCCTTAGAATAAAGTTTTGGGGCAATCCCAAAGGTACCCAGTTCAGCATAATTATCAGACCATTGGTGCTGCAGGGCAACACGCCAGTATGGGGCTACACCGTTGAGAACCATCGTACTGTTGACATCTGCAGGATTGGCAGCTCCCTGTTGGGCAGACCGATACAAGGTCAATTCGGTAAACAGAAAATTATTATACAGACTATAGGCTCCCAATCCTGCAACCTGCATTCCCAATTTCTCAATGATCGTTGACTTTGCAGGATTTACAGAGGCATTAGAACTGGCAGAAGGGAATCTCCATGCCGGAGATGTATTCCACACATCCTGAACCGCCGGGTTGTTATTTAAGGTAAATCCGTAGGTAAAGCTTTTTGAACCCAACCTCTTTTGGTTCGCATACCTTATATCCGCATTGTCCATCCCAAGGCTCTGTCCATTGTAAGTCATTTGGATGAATGTACCAATATGGGGGGTAATCTGACCCGCATAGAAAACGCTAAGCTGCTGTGGAAACGCCACAGAATTATTTTGAGTTCCTTCCACATCTTTGGCCAGATGGGTAAAAGAAGTCTCAACCATCACAGATAATGGCAGTGTGCTCAGCAGTTTCAGCTTTGTCACCCTGTCACTGTCAACTTTTGTCTCAATGGTATTCATGCCGGTCATGACATAGCCATTCATCTTAAACAGCCGTCCGAATGAATTCAATTCCGGGAAAGAAAAATGACATGCGGAACAAGACAATCCGGTCTGCCTCGCATAGCTGGGCAAGGCATTTGAATTTGTAGAAAGTAAAAAAAAGAATGGTAGCAACAAAAATATTTTTGTAACTCCGAATAACATTTTGCTCATCTTTACCCATATAACCATTTCATATGGCAAGCAAATAAGGTTGAAATTTTTGATTTTTTTCATAATTAATAGTTTTTTGATATCATTATGATTTACAATAAAAATCAAAGGAACTAATATTCATCAACAAATAGATTACATCACATCTATTTATATTCATTCTTAGATATTTTAAGATTATGAATTTTAGGCCTGCTGCACCAAATTATTTTGACAAGGTACGGATGATTTACGATCTTTGTTCCGTTTTCAGAAAACAGAGATTCAAAAAAATATGGATATTGAATTTAAATCAATCAAAGAAGAGGATCTGCCATGTATCAAGGAAATCTACGATTGGTACATTGAAAATTCGACCGCAACCTTTCACACCGGGCCGATCGGGATCAATGAGCTCAAGGAGTTCATTTACATCGGTCATCCCATATATCAGTCGTTCCTGATTTGCCTCGGCCATGAAATTGCAGGCTACTGCTTCCTGACCCATTACAAAAAGAGACAGGCCTACGATCGGACTGCTGAGGTCACCCTCTATTTAAAGTCTGCCTATCATCAAAAAGGGATAGGGAAAATAGCCCTTAAATACTTGGAAGAATGTGCCAAAGAAAGTGGTCTTAAAAATTTGATTGGAATCATCACAGGTGATAATAGAAGCAGTATCATCCTGTTTGAGAAATCAGGTTACACCAAATGTGCACATTTCAAAAATGTTGGAGAAAAATTCAACAAAGTGCTTGATGTGGTCGCATACCAAAAAGAGATCAAATAGGTTGGCAAAAGCAATATAATTTAGTCATTAACTCGGATTTATGAAACAAAAGAATTTTCTGATGAGATTCAGGTTGAAATGGTCAATCGCAATTAAAATAGTGCCATTGGCACTGACTGTCACTTTGTTGAAATTTATCGCACATTCATATGGATGGGAAGTGATGGAATTGAATGCCCTCTTCACCAGCCTGGTTGCCGGAACAATTTTTCTGATCGGTTTCCTTATCAGTGGTGTTTTATCCGATTACAAGGAAAGCGAAAAACTACCAAGTGAGCTTGCTGCCTCCATGAGAAACTTGTTTGATGATACCTACACTATTTATAAAACAAAAAATCCGCAAACTGCTGTGCAATTCTTTGAATATCAAAAATCATTTGTTAAGTCCCTGATGAATTGGTTCTACAAAAAGGAGAGGACCAAAATCATGCTTGAAAAAATAAGCCGGATGAATGATTTTCTCGTGGAATTTGAAAAAGAAGGAGTTCAACCAGCCTTCCTCGTAAAAATAAAAAACGAACAGGCCAGCCTGAGAAAAATGATTCTTAGAATTGATACCATAAGAGCCACCGATTTTGTGGTAACTGCCTATGCTATTGTTGAAGCCATGGGATGCCTGACTGCTTTCGGGCTTATCATTATTAAGATCGAACCCTTCTATGCTTCCCTGTTTCTGACTTTATTGATTACTTTCCTGATTTCATACATGTTCCTGCTAATCAAAGATCTCGACGATCCATTCGATTATGTGACCAATGGAGAAGGTGGAACAGAGGTTTCACTAAAACCAATTCATGATCTCGAAGCGGAATATGACGTTCAAATGAATTTAAAAGAATAGGTCAGACCGGTTGTTAATTGCGACTCTCCCTGATTTTATCGAGCAGCCTGTTAAGTTCCTGAACCTCCTGATTGGAGAGATTTTTTAACATCGTATCTGCCTTTTTTTCGCAATCAAACATGGTATCCAGCAGTGCAACTCCTTTGTCGCTAATCTCAAGCGATTTCTGACGCCGGTCGTCCGAATTCTCTTTCCTGGTAAGCAATTCCTTTTCATAAAGGCGGTTCACAAGGCGGCTCACATCCGAATCCTTGTCAAGCATACGCTCCTTGATAAATCCAATGGACAATGGTCCATTAGAACGAAAACCACGAAGAATTCTCAACACGTTGTATTGCTGTTCGGTCAAGCCATGCTTTTTTAAAGACTGTAAAAACTCATAACTTAACTGTTTGGTGGTGTATGTCAGATTGATCGTTCCCTTGTGGTATTCGTTCCTGAACCTACCCTTCAACTCTTCCTCAATTGTCATTATGTTAATTTTAGGTAAGTAATCCAATGAGTATATTAAACTATCAAATGAGAATTCCTAAAATTAATCTTCCAGAAATCCGAATTTCCCCTTCTGATAATCGTCAAAAGCCTGAAGAATCTCCTGTCGGGTATTCATCACAAAAGGACCATGTGCCGCAATGGGTTCATTGAGATTTTCGCCGCTCATGATGAGGATCACGGCACCGTTATCCGATTGTACTTCAAAATCTTCCCCCTCATTTTGAAATAGCGCGAAGTGATCGGTGAGAACCTCTTCCTTTTGATTGACAATCGCCTCCCCTTCCAGGACGAGAAGTGCAGTATTGTAACTTGCCGGAAATGAGAAATCAGCCTTTCCAGGCTTGTTCAATTTCAGGTTGAACAGAAAGACCGGAGAAAAGGTTGAGGCAACTCCTTTGGTCCCTTTGTATTCACCCGCAATTACTTCAACAGTTCCTGCTCCCGATGTCAACTCAAATTTGTTGATTTGATCATTGGTGATACCTTGGTATTTAGGCCCGGACATTTTGTACCTGGCAGGAAGATTGACCCATAGTTGCACCATTTGCATCTCTCCACCCTTTTTACTGAACTCCTTTTCGTGGTACTCTTTGTGCAAAACGCCCGATGCCGCTGTCATCCATTGAACATCTCCTTCTCCGATAACTCCGCTGTGACCTGCACTATCATGGTGCGCCACTTTCCCTTTGTAGGCAATGGTGACTGTCTCAAAACCTCTGTGCGGATGTACCCCTACCCCCCTTTGAGAATCGGATGGAGGGAAATAAAATTTGGCTCCATAATCAAGCAGAATAAATGGGTTCATCCGCTCCATGTCAGCCCGGTAACCACCGGGGATAAAATTATGTACCCTGAAGCCATCGCCTACAAAATGAGGATTAGGAGGCGAAAGTACCAACTCAACGTTCCTGGTTGCCATAATTATTTAAACTTTAAAAGTTCAGGATTTCTAAGGAATCCAACCACCCAAACGAGAATTAGGACTACGCTGGGCATGACAATACTCATCCCACCGGTCATATGCAGAATGATGGCTCCGCCCATGAATGAACTTAACAAGAGGACGCCGAACTTGTTGGTCTTCGGAAATAAGAACAACACGGCGGAAGCAATTTCACCCAGAGCAATGATGACCCGCCAGTCGCCCAGCTTCATCTGAACCATCTGCTCGGGGTGCAAAAAGAGTTTGGCGGAGGCACTGAATAGATACAATGCGGTTAACAATCCTGCAATTACCCGGGATATAATTTTGGCTGATTTTGAAATTTCTGTTTTCATAGGACAATTTTTAACTGTTTGCTTGTTTATACGTTAAAACATTATATGTTGTAACATGTTTTTTGATGTTTTTTTTAATTATTTTTTATTACGCAAAATCATTAAATTACGCAACAATAAAAACATCCCAGTAAACTGATATCAAACTATAAATTTTTAACATATCCAACATGAATTCATCCAGACGAAACTTTATCAAATCGGCATCGTTGTTAGGTGCCGGTGCCGTATTTATTCCAAACCTGATGAGTTGTTCCCCTTCAGGCCGCCTCAATATCGCCGTCATAGGCGTTGGTGGTCAGGGCCAAAGCAACTGGAGCAAAATGATCAACCAGAAGGATCCCAAGTGGAATGAAAACATTGTCGCGCTCTGCGATGTTGATGACAACAGGGCTGCGCAAGGCTACAAAGCCATGCCAAAAGCTAAGCAGTTCAAAGATTACCGGGTCATGTTCGACACCATGCACAAGGAGATCGACGCCGTCATGGTGTGTACGCCCGATCATTCCCATTTCCCTGCCGCCATGGCCGCCATGCAGCTGGGCAAGCATGTCATTGTCGAGAAACCGCTGGCCCACAACATCTGGCAACTTCGCACCTTGAAGAAAGCGGCTCACAAATACAATGTGGTAACCCAGATGGCCAATCAGGGACATGCCACCAACGGCATCCGTCAGGTAAAAGAGTGGTATGAAGCCGGACTGCTTGGAAATGTTACCGAAGTGATCGCATGGTTCGACGGACCGGATTTTGGCCCAAATAAATATTTCAACAAACCCGATAGTTTTCCACCTGTAGAACAACCAATTCCAGCCGGATTCGACTGGGACTTATGGTTGGGACCCGCAGCTTTCAGACCTTACAATGGTATCTATGCACCAAAAACCTGGCGTAGCTGGTTCGATTTCGGCAATGGCGAGATGGGCGACTGGTGCTGCCATACCCTGGATGCTCCTTTCTGGTCGCTGGATCTTGGCATGCCCAATGTGGTAGAAGCCGAGTTCAAAACACCCGTTCCTGACAATGGTTTCGTTTCTGACAAAGCCATCATCCGTTGGGATTTCCCGGCACGTGGAAACAAGAGTCCGGTAACGATGCGCTGGTATGAAGGCGGAATAAAACCCGAGATTCGTCCCGAATGGAAGGTGGAGAAATTGGGCGGAAGCGGGATGATCATGGTAGGTGACAAACATTGCCTCATTACCGGCGGACGACCAAACGACCCAAGATTGTTGATGCCGATGCCCGAATGGGAAGCCTTCAAACCCAATCTTCCTGCTCAGTCTATCCCCCGAACATTCCAGGAAAACCCTCAACGCGAATGGGCCGACGCTATCAAAAATGGCAAAGTACCGGGTTCAAATTTCGATTATGCCACACAGCTGGTGGAAATGTCTCTCACCGGCGTTCTCGCGCAAAGGTTTAATACCCGCATCGAATATGATGCCGCCAACATGAAAGTAACCAATCATCCCGAGCTGGATGTATTTATCAAGGAGCCTGCGCGCGCCGGTTTCTCCTTTGGTGAAAATCTATAACTAAATAAATCACAGTTTTATAACAGGCAGGAGGTCAGCAATCTGTCCTCCTGCCTTCATGTTACCCATAAAAAAATTCCCCAATGAAAATCTTCGCATCAATTCTGCTGCTTTCCATCTGTATGCAAAATACGTTGATTCAAGCGCAGAATCAGAAAATCAAACAGGAAAAACTCTCCAGGTTTCAATTGCAATCCTCAGAATTGATTCAGGCAAGCGGAGAACAAATCTCAAAGGCAGCATACCGCTCAAACGTTTACTGGCTGCCGGTAAAAGTCCCCTGCACGGTGCTGACCGGCCTGGTGGCCAACCGTGTCTACCCGGATCCCTATTCCGGCATGAACAACATGCTGATACCGGATGCTTCCGACGAATTCAACAAGACCTACAACCTGGAGCAATACAGCCACCTACCAAATGTTCCCAATCCCTGGAAGAAGCCATACTGGTACCGCACCACATTCAAGGTGCCCGCTGCAGATAATGGGCGCCATTTCCAGCTGATCTTCAAAGGGATCAATTACAGAGCCGCGGTCTGGATCAACGGACAACAACTTGCCGATTCAACCCAAATGGCGGGAATGTTTGCCGAATACAGCTTCGATGTGAGTAAAAATATTCTCGCCGGAGAAGAAAACGCGCTGGCAGTGAAAATTTATCCGCTCGATTTTCCGGGGTTACCGGCAAAGGAACAGTTAAAAGCCATGGACGATTTCTTTGAAAATGGTGGACCTACCGGGGATATCGGTAAAAATGTGACCATGGTTTGTTCCGTTGGCTGGGACTGGATGCCACCCGTACGCGACAGGAATATGGGAATCTGGCAGCCTGTCATCCTGCGCACCTCGGGTGATGTAACCATTGTTCAGCCTCAGATAATCACCGAACTGCCCAATCTTCCCGATACATCAGCTGCAAAGATTTCACTCAATCTCAATTTATCCAATCATGGTGCTAAGCCTTCCAACGGGACTTTATCAGTCACCATTAATCCTGAAAATTTTACCGGTTCTTCTCTCCAATTCTCGAAGGAAATTACAATCGCTGCCAATGCGCAATCCGCGGTAGCTTTGAATTCATCAAATACGACCCAACTGCTTGTCAAACAGCCCCGTCTGTGGTGGCCAAATGGATATGGACAGGCCAATTTATACCGGATTCGCCTGAAATACGAGACCAACGGCACCTGCACAGATGATACTTCCTTCGTTTTTGGCATCCGCACCATCAGTACCAAAGCGGAAGAGGTTCCAGGTAAGTTATTACGCCGTGAATTCTTCGTGAATGGTCAGAGGATCCAGCTCACCGGCGGCGCGTGGGTACCCGATATGATGCTGAACCGGGATTCGGCACGATATGATGCAGAACTGCATCTCTGCCGCAATTCCAACATCAACCTGGTGCGTATATGGGGCGGGGGCGTTACTCCCAACGACACGTTCTTCGACCTGGCTGATCGTTACGGATTGCTGGTATGGTCCGATTTCTGGGTAACCGGCGACACACATGGGGAATTCAAAGGTTCTACCGATTGGCCATTGCAACCCGAAATATTTGAAAAAAACGTCACCAATACCATCTACCGGATTCGAAACCATGCCAGTTTGTTGCTATGGACAGGCGGAAACGAAGGGCACATCAGGAAAGATGTCTACGAAAAAATGCGTGAAAGTGTGATCAAACTCGATGGCACAAGGCCTTTCATCCCTAGTTCATCAGGCTATGCCAAGTTACCTGCAGGCTTTAGCGGCTCATGGCCCGACAACAAAGCCTGCGGTGTTTATAGCAGCGGTCCCTATACCTGGCAGGATTCAAGAGAATATTTCAGATTGGCCGACAATGCCAAGGACTGGGTTTTCAAGGATGAAACCGGATTGCCTTCCCAGCCGACCTACAATTCACTGATCAAGATCATCCCCAATCTGGTTTGGGATACCAAATTGCCCTTCCCCCTCAACAACTCCTGGGGTTACCACGATGCCGCCACCGGAAACGGGAAATATGATAAATATTATGAGGCGATGGTTAAAAGATACGGCGCTCCAAAATCGATGGAAGAATTTTCCGACAAGATGCAGCTGATGAATGCCACCGGTTACCAGGGTACCTTCGAAGCAGCCGGACACAAACTGAACGATATCGGCGGAATCATGCTCTGGAAACTCAACGCGGCTTTTCCGAGCGTGGTCTGGCAGGTGTACGACTGGTACCTCGAGCCCAACGCCGGGTATTATTTCATGCAGAACAGCTGTGAACCGGTTCACATACAGTTAAACCCCCTGGACTATGTGGTATCTGCCATCAACAGAACCTATCGGGCTGTGCCAAACCTAACGGTGGAAGCCGATGTTTATGGATTGGATTCGAAAGTTCTGTCGCATCAAAGTGCGAAAGTGAGCCTGGGTGTTTCCGATGTCAAAGAGAGTTTCTCCCTTTCAAATGTACTGGTAGCTTCCAAAGATGTCAATTTCGTGGTTTTAAACCTGAAAGATGCCGGTGGAAAAGTGATCTCTCACAATGTTTACTGGCTTTCTGCGGATAACAACTATACTTCTTTGCAATCCATGCCCCGCACTGAGGTAGCCACGACAATCCTGAAAAAGGAGCAAATCAAAAGTGAAACAGTCTGGAGTGTAAAATTCACCAACAACAGCAAAAAACTGGCATTCTTTATCAACCCAAGATTGATGAACAATGAGGAAGAGATCCTTCCTGCTTTCTGGACGTCGAACTATTTTTCGCTGGCACCCGGCGAATCGATCGCTGCGAAAGTAAGTGCTTCGACTGCCGCATTGACCGGAAAGAAAATTGAGTTGCTGGTAAAGGGCTGGAATGTGGAGGAAAATAGGTTCTCTTTGATATCCAGGTAGGAAAGGCCGAATTCTTAAATTTCCAGACACGAGAACAAGCTCTGTAATTTCCGGGCAGGAAAATTAAGGAGTTTGTTCTCTTCTATGTTTCCAACGCTTATGGGACCAGAGCCAATTTTCAGGCTGTTCGATGATCTGCTGCTCCAAAAGGGCGTTGCAGGTATCGGTGATCTCATACTGGGGAAGTGTCTTCGCCTTGTCGGTGACCAGTCTGAATTCCGTCTCATAATAACCCCGTTTTACTTTTCTGGAGTAAAGAAAAAGTACAACCGAGTTGAGTTTCTGAGCAATCTTTTCGGCTCCCAATACCACTGGAGTATCCTGGTTCAGGAAAGTGATCCAATGTTTTATCTCATAAATCCTGGGGGTCTGATCGAACAGGAAGGCAGACATCGAAGGGATTCCCTCTCTATGGTCATCGTACAATTGTTTGAAAGTATCTGCCCTTTCCAGAGGGATGGCACCAAACCTGTTTCGCAGCTTTTTGTAAAATAACTCGAACCCCGGGTTTTTAATCTTCTTGTATACCGCATACAAACGGTGATTCGTATAGAGCCCCAGATTGCAAAACCACTCCCAATTGTTGTAATGACCAAAAAAAGCAAGAACCTGCCGTCCCTCGTCGAGATATCCGTTCAACAATTCCGGATTGAGGTAGACCACACGCTTTTTCATCTCTTTCTCTGAACTCCGGTCGAAGTAAAGCGTTTCAAAAATGGTATCACAGAAATGGCTGTAGAATTTTTTGGCAATCAACTCCCTTTCTTTCATACTCTTACCCGGAAACGAGTTAGCCAAATTTGTAGCTACAACAGTACGCCGGTATCGAATGAGATAATAAGCGACGAAGAAAAACAGATCAGATACAAGGTAATGAAACCACAATGGTAACCTCTGAATCAACCATGTAAAAGACCTTAAAAGATAGTATCCTGATTTTTCCATATCTGATAACAGACTACTTTTCGGTATCCTCCGTTTGTTTCACATTCTTACTTTGCAAATACAGATAAACCGGAATACCTGCGAGAATAAGTACCATTCCAATGGCCGCTTCTCTTGGCCTCGCAACAACAGTATTGATAAACAATCCAATGCAGAACAATATATAAACAATCGGAACAACAGGATATCCCCAAACTTTGTAAGGTCTCGGGGCATCAGGCATCCTGCGACGCAGAATGATGACTCCCAGCGAGGTCGCACCATAAAAGATGAAAACGGCAAAAATAATCATGTCTGTCAACTGATCAAAGGTACCTGACAACACCAGCACCGAAGCCCAAATTCCCTGCCAAAGCAGCGAATTGGATGGGACATTGGCACTGTTAAGCTTGGCAACTCCGGGAAAGAAGAGTTTCTCCCTGGCCATGGCATAATAAGGACGGGCACCGGTGAGAATGCTGGCATTGGTGCATCCAAGTGTCGTTACCAAAATAAGCAAGGAGATAAAAAGTACTCCGCCTGATCCCCAGAAACTGCGAACCGCCTCAACAGCAGCGATTTGGTTGCCGGAAGTATAAACCTGCTCCAATTGAGGGATTGACATCAGGGACAAATAGGTGATGTTGACAAGCAGATAGATAAAAATGATCACAAATACTCCTATGACAATTCCTTTCGGGATATTTTTGGTGGGATCTTTAACTTCCCCTCCGATAAAGCCAACGGAAACCCATCCCTGGTAAGCCCAGAAAGCCGCCAGCATGGCCGTATAGAAGGAAGAGAGCGAAACAGTTCCATTGGTCAGTTCCCTGACATCCATAAAGTTGGCAGGTACTGACTTTACATGGCTCAACCCAAAGACAACGATGACCAGAAGACCTGTCCCTACCAGGAAAAGGATAGCTTTGCTCGCTCCTGCACCACTTTTTAGTCCGGAGATATTGAGAAAGGTCAACAGCAGAATCAGCAAAATAGCCGCCAGCTTGACGCCAAAATCCTGAAAAGGATAAAACACCCCTCCGATCGAAAACGCTTGCAGGGAAGATAAAATATGTGGAAGGGGAACGATGCTGTTGAGTGATTGCGCGAAAACATAGGCAAGTGAGGAGATAGTGGCCGTCTGAATCACCGCGAAAAGGGACCACCCGTATAAAAATGCGAAAAACCGGTTGTAAATTTTCTTAAAATAGACAAAATCACCTCCGGTATCAGCCAGCAGTCCGGCCACTTCAGCATTGCTTAACGCACCAAAGAGGGTGATAATACCGCCCACAATCCAGGCCATCAGTATCCAAACCGACGAATGCAGTTCCGCCGCCATCGGGGCTATCTTCTTATAGACACCTGACCCAATGATATTTGCAATGACAAAAATAACGACATAGCCCAGTCCCAGGGTTCTAACCAGCGTTCTCTGATGTCCCATGATTTAGTTTTAGCAGATAAAAGAAGATCCTAAATATAGTAATTTGATGCAAAAACCCATCATTATGATTATTGAAAACTATTAACGAACTTTGACGTTCGGATCCAACCGAAATTTCTTCTTTGTCATTTTAACGATCACAAATAAAATCCTATGTTAATCATAAGAATAAAAAATATTCTAACTGTTCCGGTTATTGCTTTGATGATGTTCATTTCCTATCAGGCTGATTCCCAAACCCTCAAAGAGCTGGAAACCAAACGCGTATCACTGATGAATGGCTGGAAATTATCACCTGTTGGGAAAATGCTGCCAGTTGGTGATCTGCCGTTAAACATCGCGGTATCCCCCAATGGGAAGCTATTGGCGGTTACCAACAACGGTCAGAGCGACCAGAGCGTTCAATTGATCGATGCAGAGAAAATGCAGATGCTTGATTCTGTGGTCACCGCCAAAAGTTGGCTGGGCCTGACATTCTCAAAAGATGGCAAATATTTATACGCCTCCGGCGGAAACGACAACTGGATCATGCGTTTCCAAATCAATAACAACAAAATCGTTCCACATGATACCCTGGTGCTTGGCAAACCATGGCCGGTAAAAATTTCAATCGCGGGTATCGCTGTCGATGACAAACAGCAGCTGCTCTATACCGTCACAAAAGAGAATAATTCGCTCTATGTCTACGACTTAAAGGCGAAGAAAATCAAAAATCAGATTCCATTGGGCGGAGAGGGTTATACCTGTCTGCTATCAGATGACAACAAAACGCTCTATGTTTCGTGCTGGGGTTGCGACAGAATAATCTTGTTCGATACTGAAAAACAGCAGGTCAAAGGCTCAATCCCGGTAGGCGACAACCCAAATGACATCGCCATAACACGCAATGGCAAATACCTTTTCGTAAGCAATGCCAACGACAATTCAGTATCAGTGATTTCGACCGAAAAAAACAGGGTGATCGAAATTCTAAATTCAGCACTATATCCTAATTCTCCCTCCGGCTCAACGACCAATAGTCTGGCTCTGAGTGAAGATGAGAAAACGCTTTACATCGCCAATGCAGACAACAATTGTCTGGCAGTTTTTGATGTGACAACTCCCGGCAATTGCAAAAGCAAAGGGTTTATCCCTACCGGCTGGTATCCGACATGTGTCAGGGTCGTCAAAAACAATATTTTTGTGACCAATGGCAAAGGCCTGACCTCCAAAGCCAATCCTTTCGGGCCTAGTCCGGTCAGTAAAGATGAACAGGTTGCCCGGCATGCCGACATCCAAAATGCCAAAGTTCAGTATATCGGTGGTTTGTTTAGGGGAACCCTGCAGGCTATTTCCACACCGACCGAAAACCAATTGGCACTTTACGCTCAGCTGGTTTACAAAAATACGCCCTACTCAAAAGATAAGGAGATGATTTCCAATGGTGAAGCAGGTAATCCGATACCTTCCAGGGTCGGAGACCTCTCCCCCATCAAATATGTATTTTATGTGATCAAAGAGAACAGAACGTACGACCAGGTGCTGGGAGATATTCATGAAGGCAACGGGGATCCTTCCCTCGTTTTGTTCGGTGAAAAGGTCACCCCAAACCTTCACAACCTGGCGAAACAGTTTGTGCTGCTCGACAATTTTTACGTAGATGGCGAAGTGAGTGCCGATGGTCATAACTGGACCATGGGTGCCTATGCGACTGACTATCTGGAGAAGAACTGGCCTGTCAGTTACGGGGGCAGAGGTGGTTCTTATCCGGGAGAAGGCCAACGGGAAGTTGCCAACAATAAAAACGGATTTTTGTGGGATTTTTGCAAGCGATTCGGCGTCACGTACCGCAGTTACGGCGAATTTATCTCGGATGATTTTAAGCCCAATATACCTGCCCTGAAAGACAACTTTTGTGCCAATTACTCCGGATTTAACATGTCTATCCGGGATACGGCACGCTTCAATTTGTGGAAAAAAGAGTTCGATTCGATGCTTTCTGCCGGCAAAGTGCCAAGATTAAATACCATACGATTCGGGAACGACCACACGGAAGGGCTTAAACTTGGCCGGCCTACACCAAAAGCGCACAATGCCGACAATGACCTGGCCTGCGGACTATTGGTTGAACACCTTAGTCATTCGCCGATCTGGAACGAGAGTGTCATCATTATCCTGGAAGACGACGCGCAAAATGGTCCGGACCATGTAGATGCCCACCGCTCGACCACTTATGTCGCCGGGGGATTTGTCAAGCAGGGCTATGTCGACCACACCATGTACTCCACCAGCTCTGCCCTGCGGACCATCGAATTGATTCTCGGACTCCCTCCAATGAGCCAATATGATGCTGCCGCCGAACCCATGTGGCGATGTTTTAACAACACAGCCTCGCACCCTGAGTTTCATGCCACAGCCAATCTGGTGGATTTGAACCTGAAAAACAAGGAGCAAAGCAAATTTTCCAGACTCAGCGAGAAATTTGATTTCAGCAAGGAAGACCGTATTCCGGATGCGAAATTCAATGAGGTAATCTGGGCAGCCATCCATGGTTTGGACAGCCCCTGCCCGGCGCCGGTTCGTGCAGCATTTTTTACGGCGGAGAAAAAGGGTGATGGGGACGATGATTGAGTGATCCTTGTGTTCTGCCGGAAGCCATGCCCGATTCGCAATGGCGGCAAGCTCTTCCCAGCCAAGCATGTCGGCGTAATCCTGCGGTAGCGGATAATACTTGTTGTTCTCATATCTTCGAACCGCATCATTCCCGGTAATTTTGGCCATCTCTTAACTCTTACCATGAAGTGCCGGATAACATTGGGAAGGACGATCAAAAAGGTTATCAAGACCGTTGTGAAAAATTCCTTTGTCAGCAAAATTTTACGCATTTTGGTGAAAGGGATGGCCAATAGCAATGCAGTGAGAAGAAGTAGCAGGTTGTACTTATTCAGGATACCAAACCCAATGGAGATACACAAGAAGTACAGGTAGAGGTGGTGTGCAGTGTTAATAAACCTCAACAGCAAATAAAGGGTGAGCGTCCAAAAAAAGATATCCATAAACACCGGCTGGAAGAGGCTGAA